>CAVRRG010000060.1:0-39139 GCA_963723365.1 Calditrichota bacterium
TGGTCTGTCATGCTGCCAATACCAGTAGGGATTGTACCATCCAATTGATTGTTTTCAAGTCCTAAATTACGGCAAACTTCTAAATTGCTAATGCCATCCGGTATCGGACCACTCAGATTATTATTACCTAGAAATAAATATTCCAGTAGATCCAATTGTCCTATAGTTGAAGGTATTGACCCGCTCAAATTATTATCTTCCAGATTTAAATAACGCATGTTTGGCGCGTTGCCAATTCCCGCTGGGATGGTACCCGTTAATAGATTTGATCCAAGCGTTACATCAGTCAATTCCGTTAGCAGACCTATTTGGGTAGGAATTGAACCCGTAAGCTGATTGCTTCCAAGGTTTAATATGTTAAGATCCCTTAAAAATTCAATTTCCGTTGGGATTGATCCACTAAGATCATTTTGCTGTAAGTTGAGTTGTTCGAGGTTGTTTAGTGCACCAATTTGTGTTGGAATTGAACCTGTGAATTGATTCCTATCAATACGGATCTGTAATAATGTGGTCATTGTCATTAATTCAATAGGAATAGTGCCGCTTAAATCATTATTGTATAGCCATAAATACCTGAGTGAAGCCATATCTTCGATTGTCGATGGAATAGTGCCGCTCAATTGATTATCATATAAATAAAAATGAGTTGCGGCATCGAGATCACCTATCTCATTGGGGAGTGGACCGCTCAATCCTTTACCATTAATCCAGACTAATGTTACCCTGTCACTTCCGCCAATAGTAACACCATCCCATGTTGAAACAGGTTGATCTAAATCCCATGGATCAGTCCAATTTGCACCATCGGTACTGTTATACAATGCCACAAGTGCTAAGGAATCTGCTACCAGTGGCGGATCAATATAATTAACCCATCTATTCTTGACTATTATCTCATCAATTGTTGCATCCGGCGGCTCATTACTGAGTGTAAGTTGTGAGAGAACAATTTCTGCAAAAGAGGTTGCATCGCTGCCACTTGAGGTAGTTCTATCGGGTGTGGGTTCTGAACCTGATAATGATGGATCAATCCAAAGGCTAACTTCATCATCGTCTAGTCCGGGGTTAAATTTATATTTCATTACTATGAGGTAGGTTGTGTTTAGTGAGTAATTGAAACCAGTGTAGCCAACACCACTATTTTTGGCAATGCCAAAGGCTATATTATCTGAACCATCTTTTTTAACGTATGCAGATAAGCGCCGGTTGAAAATACTGATGTCTGTTGGGCCTGCATATAAAAATAATCCACCAGAAGAAGAAGAGGAAGCATCACTTAAATTAATCAAAAACGAAACGTAAAAACTATCAGCGGTTTGTTCTGCAAAAGTATTTTTTACCTCCTGTTCGCCGCTTGAAACAATTGATAGCGCATTTCCAATTCCTGTAAAAGGTTCATCTGGATAAGTTAGACCCGAAGAGGTTATTGTCATTGGTGTGCTACCTGAACGG
Organism: Calditrichota bacterium; assembly: GCA_963723365.1. Taxonomy (GTDB): domain Bacteria; phylum Calditrichota; class Calditrichia; order Calditrichales; family J004; genus CAVRRG01. The sequence goes on from CAVRRG010000060.1 coordinate 1,453, forward strand.
ATTTGCGTCCAGCCATGATCTGTTAATGAGTGCCCGGCAGTGTAATCAAAATGCTCTGTAAAAAGAGTTGTCTGACCCCATAAGGATGAACAAATAAGTATGATTAGCAAAGTGAATGTAAAACCATGAATATGTTTTATCATAATGAGACTCCTTCCGGGAATAACTGTATCATATATATTCCATCCCATGTTGAAACAGGTTGATCTAAATCCCATTGATCAGTCCAATTTGCACCATCTGTGCTGTTGTATAATGCAACAAGAGCCAATGAATCAGCTGTTGATTGAGAGTGAGATTTGTTGATAAGCAGAACACTTAGAAGGCATGAAAATAAGATTATCGTAAATAAGCGCATTTTTAATTCCTCTATTAAATTGAGGTGCAATTGAAAAACATCGGGCTGTTAATTGGGTCTGCCGGGAGGCGTCGGATATTCATTTGTTGCAGATCCAGCCACCATCGCTGCCGGACAGTATTAAAATAGCTGCGCCGCCAACTAAAACACCACCGCCAACCCAGTACCAGGCGCTGCTTATACCGGCATCGCTTTTTCCGGCAATTCCGACAAGGTCTGCTTCAATTTCGGTGTCTTTTTGAATAATAAGCTGTCGTTCCCAATCCTGGTAATTGTCCTTTTGCAGCCATATTTTTAATTCAATACCTTTGCGGGCGTCACTTTCAAAAGGTGTAGTTCCGGCATATTTCCCGTTTAACAGTATGCTTGCTCCGGGTGGATCGGATTTTATGGTAAGTTTATAAAGATCCTGGTCCCGGCCATTCTGTATGTTTGATATCTGGCTGGCAATTGATTGCATTATTTTGAGAAGACCATCAATCTGACCCTTATAGTCCCTGAAAAAGGATTGCTCGATTTCTGCTGTCTGAACATCAATCAGCGAAAGGTCAATAGTGTATGTTTCACCTAATTTTCCAAATGAACCGCTGACCATCTTCTGAACATTTAGTAACTGTCCCATCTCCACCGCACATTCGGTTGTTGTGCAGCCGGACTGCTGGAAACCTTGCTCCGTAAGGATCTCCTCCATTTTACCACGTTCTAAAACAATATAAGCATCGGATTGAACCAGCATCGAACGCAGCCTGTTGGCCAGGGTAATGGTTTCTTCTTCGCTTAAACCGCCGCTGTTCGCAAAATCCAGTATGGCTATGCGCTGTTTATCATTTGTCTGTGAGATCGAGGCAGAAAATAAGACAAAAATAAGAAAATAAAATAGTGAAGAGTACAATGTCTTTTTCATTGGAACTCCATGTTTAATTATTTTTAAGTCAGCAATCGGTGGGGATTGAAAAATCGCTTTTCACTACAAATATAAGAAAAAAAATTGGAAAATTAGGATTAAAGTGAAAAAATGTACATTTAAAGGGTAATCAGGCTTTTATTTTAATGCGCCAGTATTGCCAGAGGATATTAAAAAACAGGAATATGGCTAGCAGCAGCCATTCAAAAAGCGTTGCTGGAAAGGGTTTTGTGTAAAGGGAGAGCGCAATTCCGGCCACTACAGTACCCGACCAGATTATTTTTAGATTTAACATATTTATATACGTTTCGTGATTGGCATTTCGGGCTAACCATGATTCTATTCCGATAGCAAACAGGGCTGCCGCCACAATACGCGTGGCTATGGGATCTATTGTTTCCCATTGCAGCAGGGTTAAAAAAGTTTCAGGGAAAAAGAAAAGGGGAACGGCAAATAAAATATCTATTACAAAATGAATGATGAACCAGGTGCGCAATGCTGAAGGGACTTTTTTTTTCATTTTCCCAAAGTTTGATTAGTAAATCTTGCCATTCAAAAAAGAAGTTGCAGCTATTTATTGGAGAAGAATTTTAGTATCGATTGCATTACTTCGTTACGATCATCTTTTTCAATAATTGTTTCATAGGGAAAGCCAAAGGCAATTATTTTATAATGACCTTTATAAGCAATTCCCGCGCTAAAGCCGTTTTCTTTGTAACGGATTATAGTTTTCGATCCATTTATGGGACCGATAGCATCAGGGGCTTCAACCCGGTATATATGCGCATTATACGTTGTGTTAAAGGCTAGCTTATCAGGAAATTTAATGCTTGAGTTTACTGGTGTAAACAAGGATCCGCTTTGAACAGCATGGTCTGTGGTCCAGTTAAATTTCAGAATATCCCGGGCAAAGGAGATATCCGGGTAACTGTGTACTTTCTTTTTGAAAAGATCTGTGCCGATATATGCTCCTGAAAGAAAGAGGGCCTTTCCTTCACTTAGATAAGATCGGATTCTGCGTTTAAGTTTTTCCGGAAATGTTTTAAACTCAGTACCTTTTATAGAGTCAAGCTCAGCTCTTTGCCAACCTGTTTCTTTTTCTTCACCTAAAATAAGATCAACAATGCTGTAATTATTCAGTGCAAGCTGGCCATTCATTATAGCTTCATCGCTGCTTGAAACAAATGAATAACCGGCGTTTTTAATGGCCTGTCCATGGATAAAGGGGAAGTCAAAACTATTACCGGCAATAATTTGTGTTTCCTCGCTGCCGTAACTGGCGCCATGTCCTGGTCGGTCATCCGCATGCCACTTATCCGTAGCGTCAAAATTGAATTGCTCACCTGTAAAACCATAATCAAACTTATCAGGAACACCATTATCTTCTGAATATAAAAACCCGCTGTAATTACCATACTTTATGTTGGCAGGCGGAGCAATGCGGTCAAAGCCATTGATGATCAGAACGGGGGGATTTTCCGTTTCCATTTTACACAGCGCTAATATTTCCGAAGGAAAACTTTCACCGCCGTCATTTAAGGCCGTCACTTTGAAACTGTATATGGTTCCCGGTTTTGGATTTTGAAAAACAAAAAAAGTATCAGCAACCAGCCGTCCGTTATCAAATCCATTTTCTTCTTCCCGTATATATACTTTATACACTTTTGGGTCGGCTGTTGCTTCAAGCGGATCGCTAACAGCTTTCCATCTTAAAAGAACATTTTCTGTGGAATCAAAAATGGCGCTGAAATGATTAACCGGCAAGGGTTGTACCACATAATGCTCATTATTCTGAGCGCTTATAAAACGCAGCAGGCTTTTATAAATTGCCCGCGCGGCATGAAATCTGAAACGAGGGTCCAGGCCAAATTGCATGTCCAGAAAGTTTTGATGTGAAAGCAGCTCCAGCAGTGTTGCGGGAACATTGGGGCGAAAAGCTTCACTATATTGGGCTTCCCGCAATGCCCGTCTTGTCCATGCGGGATCAAATAATTGCCTCATATCATTCACTATCTGCGTCTGCATGATATCCGAAAGGTCGCGATTAGCATAGCGCGACATACCGTCCGGGAAAGTGGTAGCAGTATCTTTGTCAATTACACTATATATCTGCAGTGTCCCGATGGTTGTATCATTATCTGTTATGCCGGCATCCGTATGGAAAGCAAGTGAGGCGGCGATGGGGATATTTATTCCCAGAGAACGATTTTTATTGGGACCATTTGGGTTTCCAGATAAATAATTTACCCATTCTCCGCGACTCTGGTAATCATCTTTATAATCGCTGCTGTCATTTAAATGATAAACAAGTGTATCCGGGAATCCGGCGCTTTGCAGCCAATAGCGAGCTCCTTCCACAAACCGGGGACGTCCGCCGCTTTGACCGTTGCGTTCAACAATACCCATACCGCCGCCAAATCTTACAGCATCGGCAGTTATTCTTGCCCTGCTGCGACGGCTTTTATTGCTGAGGGTAACTTTGCCTGATTCAGGATTAGTTCCCTTTTTAAACTTAAAATTCCCCAGGTAGAGCCAGCTGCCGCCACCCATTTGCTGATTAACCAAAAACTGTGAAGTGTCACCTGAATGATAAACTGTATAAAGAGCATCATCTGTATTTTGCTTATGACCATTATAGGAAATATGTACGGCATAATAGCCATCCTGCGGGATATCCGGGATCCATTCTATAACAGCCGTTTGCAGGGTATCGGATTTTGTAAATAGATAACTGCCTTTATTAAAAGGATTATAGTTTACAGGATACGGTGTTTTTCCCGGTAAAAATCCTTCTGTTTCACCTTGTAACCATTTAAAGGCATTACCGGAAATTTTCTCCTGATAGAATCCTTTTTCGATATCTTGCGGGTTATCGTTGTCGATAACTACTTCATGAATTTGGGTATCCCTTTCACGCGGCATAAAAACATTAGCAGCCGCATTTTCCAGCATAGGAACAAGATAGGGTTTTGTAACTGAGAAGGGATATAAATCTTCTACTGTCCCAAAAAGCCGCGCCCGCTGCCACATCCAGCGATCCTGCTTTTGATTATAATACCAGCCATGGCTATGCCATAGGGCAACATTTCTGCCGTATAAACCAAATAGCGGGATTGTGGCATTGAGCTTTTGGATAATCGGTTTAGCAGGAAGTGTCTTGGCAGGCAAACGGGCCAGATCCCAATCAATGGCCTGAGTCCTGTAATAGTTTGGTATCAGTTCTTTAAGAGGTTTATCTAACGTTATAATCTGCAGAGTATAATTTTTATAATCCTCCCCCAGCATTTTTTGTAATTCTGTATATATTTGATCGACATTCTCTTCACGAAAGGCGACGTTGGAAAAATATTCGGAGAGTGAGATGCGGATCAATTTCTCTGGTTCAGAATAGTGCAGTTTTTCAATGCGTGTGGCAGGATGAACTTTGACAGGATATGAACTCTGTTGAGCGCCATATAAAAACTGTTCCACTTTTTTGTGTATCTCGATTGTCTCGTCGTCCATTCCTTCATAATTATATTTTGGACCTTTTAAGACCAGCAGTTGGCTGGCAGGAGTAGAATAAAATGATAATTGTATTGAATAACAGAAGCCGTTTTAGAGACATGAATAGTCCGCTTATTCAAAATGATGTAAAATAATACATTTAAATTTATAAAAATACAACAAAGAGCTTTTCTTATTTTTGACTCACTTCGTTCATTTGCTTAAATTCACAAGCCTGAATGAAAAACACTTTAAAACGCCAGGCCCCACGCAATAGAACTTCGCCCAACTCCGTCAGATCCGGAAGGAAGCAGCGGTAAGTGAACAGATATGTGCCGTGGGATCACCTGGCTTTTTATTTTTAAATCATGTTAATCTTCATATTAGGATTTCTAATCTAAAATATGTCATATGTCGTTATAGCCCGCCGTTACCGGCCGCAGCAGTTTGCTGAAATTGTCGGACAGGAGCATATCACACGCACCCTGTCTAATGCCATTGCCAATGGCAGAATTGGCCAGGCCTATATTTTCGCCGGACCCCGCGGAGTGGGTAAAACAACCACCGCGCGCATCCTGGCTATGGCCCTTAATTGCGAGGGCGGACCCTCGGCTATACCCGATATCAGCAGTCCGATCTGCCAGGCCATTATCAAAGGCAAGTCAATGGATGTAATGGAGATCGATGGGGCATCCAACAGGCGTATTGAAGAAATCCGCAATCTGCGTGAGAATATAAATTACACGCCATCCGAAGGAAAATACCGTGTATACATCATTGACGAAGTACACATGCTTACCAACGAAGCCTTTAACGCACTGCTGAAAACCCTGGAAGAGCCACCCGCACATGCCATCTTTATTTTTGCTACAACGGAAATTCATCGTGTACCGGCTACTATTTTATCCCGCTGTCAGCGTTTTGATTTTAAACGTATTTCATTGAATACCATAATCGAGCATCTTAAAGGTATCTGTGCTGCAGAAAAGATTGAGATTGATGATGACGCACTGTTGCAGATTGCCAAGAAGGCCGATGGCTCGATGCGTGACTCACAAAGCATCCTGGATCAGATTATCTCCTTTAGCGGTAGTAAAATTACCCTTGCCGAAGTAGAGAAAGCAATTGGTATTATAAACCAGGAGATTTTTTTTGATATCAGTTCTAAAATCAAAGAAAAAAATTTAAAAGAAATTTTATTAATGTCCCGTGAGTTGTATACCTCCGGTACTGATTTAATGGAACTGATGCTGGGCCTGGAAGAACATTTCCGCAATATGCTGGTTACAGAGTCAATGCAGTCGGCAGAACACCTGGAAGTGTCAGACAGCATTTCAAAAAGGTACCAGGAACAGCTGGGTGCCTTTACAGAAAATGATTTGGTAGCTTATCTGAATATTCTTTCGCAGGCCGTAACAGATATGAAATGGGCTCAGCAACCATTTCTAAAGTTTGAGCTGGCCCTTATTAAGATGGCAAAAATGCCATCGGCAAAAAGTGTTGATGCGCTCATTGAAAAATTGGCTTCCCTAAAAAAAAAGACCCTCAGCGGGTAGTTAAAGGGGAAGAAAAAGAAAAACCGCTGCAAGTTAAAGAAAAAGTTTTTAGTCTCTCTGATATAAGAGAAAACTGGTCTAAAGTAGTTGAGATGGTGCATGCCGAAAAGCCTTTATTAGCTAATTTATTTCCGCTGTTTCAATTAAAGGACTTCCAGAAAAACAGATTGAGCCTGGAAATAACATGCAACGAATTTCAAAGAGATTTAATTGAAAAAGACCTGGCGTTTATTACCCGGGCTTTAACAAAAGTGAATAATGCAGAAGTTAAGCCCTTAATTGCGTATGATATACAAATTGTTAAACCGGGACAGAAAATCGAAGATAGTAAAACACAAAAAAAAGAAAACCTAAAAGAGATTGAAAAATTAAAGGCCGAAGACCCATTGTTTAAAAAATTTATCGATGAGTTTGGCCTTGAGTTGGAGTGAAGGAGTTTTAAAAAATGAATATGAACAACCTTTTAAAGCAAGCCCAGAAAATGCAGGAGGATATGTTAAAAGCCCAGGAAGGATTGGCTGAAATAATAACGGAAGCCTCTTCAGGCGGGGGCATGGTAACAGTTACCGCTAATGGCAAACTGGAGATAGTTTCTATTAAAATAGAAAAAGAAGTTGTTGATCCTGAAGATAAGGAAATGCTGGAAGATTTGATTGCGGCAGCGGTGAACCAGGCCATTCAAGCGGCACAGGCTAAAGCACAGGAAGAAATGCAAAAAGTTACAGGGGGCATGTTGGGCGGTGCCTTGCCCGGTGGTATAAAATTCCCGGGTATGTAAAATCTTAAAATATCACTTTTAAATAAATATGTCTTTAAATATCCCTTCTCTAGATGAATTAGTAAACCAATTATCTCATTTACCCGGTATTGGCCGCAAAACAGCGCAAAGACTGGCTATGTTTATTCTGAAAAGTAAATCCAATTATGCTGATCAGCTGGTTAATGCAGTAATTGCTGTAAAGGAAAAAATACGATTTTGTAAGCGTTGCCACAATATATCTGAACATGAATTGTGTTCGATCTGCTCTGATGTTAAAAGAGACAGCACCAAAATTTGCGTTGTAGAAGATGTGGTTGATGTAATAGCTATTGAAGGTTCACGGGAATACTCTGGGCTTTACCATGTGCTTGGCGGCGTTATTTCTCCTCTTGACGGGGTATCAATATCAGATTTAAAAATTGTTTCGTTGACTCACCGTATTGAAGAAGAAAATATCAGTGAAGTTCTTTTTGCTTTAAACCCAAGTACTGAGGGTGAAGCAACAATGATCTACCTGTCTCAGCTTTTAGAAACTAAAAATGTCGAAATTACCAGGATCGCTCATGGTGTGCCTCTGGGCTCGCATCTGGAATTTGTGGATCAAACTACAATAGGCAGGGCCATTGCTGCGCGTCAAAAGATTTAATGATCTATAACTAAAAAACCCACTCCCAGCCCTCAGTGGCAAGTTCAGAATTTGGGAATAAGCTTTGGGCGTTCTTTTCAATATCTTCTAAATCTTCGTCGGAATGATTTGGTGCGTGATGGAAGAGCAGTAACTTTTTTGCGCCGGCTTGTTTGGCTGCATCACAAGCTGAAACAAACGTGCTGTGACCATATCCGGCAAACATTTTATACTCTTCTTCTGTGTATTGTGCGTCATGGATTAAAATATCGGCATCTTTTGCGAAATTCACCAGCCGCTGATCAATCCCGACATATTGTTCAACATCTGTTGCATAAACAATGGACTTGTCTTTCCACTCAGCTCTAAAGGGATAACTTCCATCTTTTGGATGAAAATAATATTTCATCGTTTTAATAGTTAAATCTTTGCTAACGGTAATTTTTTCTGACGAATGCGCTACTTTTGGGGCCTTGCTGTCGGTTGTAAAATAAACAACGGTATTTTCAGTTAAATTGTGAAATTCCTTTGCGGCGCGAAATTCATCCCAGCCAACAGGAAAAAAATATGGCGCAACTGAATCGCGAATAATTTTTTCAAAGTCCACTCCCAGAGTAGCCGGTCCAAACATATGAAGTTTAACACCAGGCATATAAAGAGGGGCAAAAAAAGGTAATCCAAGAATATGATCTGTATGGGTATGGTTAAATAAAAATGTTATATGAAAAGGGACATTGGACAATTTCTGATGCTTAAGAATTTCAGGTACGAGTTCTTTTCCTAACTTTATAACACCGCTGCCTGCATCAAAAATTACCAGGCTGTTTTTTGTTCTAACCATTGCACAGGCTGTATTACCACCAATTTTTGTACCTTCAGGAAATGACACAGGATAACTTCCACGAACACCATATTTCAATTTAAATTGAAAATCACTCATTACTCTGTCCTTATTGTTATGAGAAAAGAATACTTCAGGATTTTGATTCTATATTCTTGATTTTATCCCTTAAAGCTGCTGCTTTTTCATAATCTTCATTTTCAACAGCCTTCTTTAACTCTTCTTTTAGTTTATCAATATCGGTAGTTTTGGATTTAAATATGAAGCTTCTCTTATCCAGATCTTCCTTTTGTTCCGCAACATAAGAGGCCTGATCCATGACGGAATCATCAACAAAGATAGGGGAGTTATTCCTGACAGCCAATGCAATCGCATCGCTGGGGCGGGAATCTATTTCCAAACTGTCTTTGCCTTCCCTCTTGATCCGGATAATTGCAAAAAAGGTATTATCCTTTAATTCGGTTATTGTTACACTGTCCAGCTTTATTTCTAAAGACTCTAACATCTTGCATGTTAAATCATGCGTAATAGGACGCGGTGGTTTAATATTTTCAAGACCAAGAGCAATCGATTGCGCTTCATATTCACCTATTATTATAGGCAAAGTACGATCCCCGTCAATTTCTTTTAGCAAAATCCCGCTGGATTGTGATTGAGTTAAAAAAACACCGTTTATGCTTACTTCTATCATTTATTAACCCGGTAAGCGGATTTTGCATTGATTTTTGAATTACAAATCTGGCATAAATCCAATAATAATCAAAGTTTAGATCGACTATTTTCAAAAAATGTTAATAAAATTGACTATAATTTCAAATCTTTTTTTATTTTGGAAACGTTAAGAATAATTTTCGGATAACAAAAATTAAAATCCTACATTAAAAAATAAATTGATCGATCTCACAGGTTTTTATTATGAGACTGCCTCTTAGCTGGGAAAAATTGCTTGAAGACAGCATAGATCTCAATTCTTTTTACAATGAATTGGTAGATTTTCTTGACAAATTTATAACAATTATACCTGTTAAAGAAAAAATTCTTCATGTTTTTGAATATATGCACCCGGCAGATGTGAAATGTGTTCTATTTGGTGAAGATCCCTATCCCAGGATAACTTCGGCATGTGGTGTGGCATTTTGGGACAAAGAGATAGTACATTGGCAGGATAAAACACATGGTAATTCTCTAAAAAACATACTGAAAGCACTGCTCGTTTATAAAGGCCTGGCACAGTATACAGATTCTATTGAAGTTTGCAGATCAATAGCTGCGGCAAAGGCTATTAAATCACCTCCGGAGTTATTTAAATTTTGGTTAGAACAGGGAATTTTATTAATTAACAGCGCAATGACTTTCTCTTCCAAAGCGGATAAAAAAATACACATGGCTTTCTGGAAAAAATTTCACGAAGTTCTTATTACAAAATTAAATAGCAGAAACGAGAGTCCATATTATTTACTGTGGGGTAAAAAGGCCCAGCTGTGGGAAAAGACCATTTTGGAATCTGTGGATGATAGTTTAAAAATAATTAAACAGGGACACCCGACATTTATTCACCAGTTTATGAATGCAAATGATCCCGAATACTCTCCCTTTTTTGAGATTTTTGAAAAAACGAAGTTAAAATGGATTTAAAACCTCAGTCAGTAGTTTCAAATAGGACGATTTAAAAAGGATTAATATTATAATGAAAAAAGAAGATTTGCTGCAGCATAAAATTGAGCATATCGATATTACCAAACATAATCCGGTCTCTTTAATTGACGATATGGGTAAAATGGCCTTTCAGGCCCGCAATATAAACAGAGCTTGCCATATCTACGATAAGATGTTAAAAGAAAAGGATGTTGTAATTTTCCTGACCCTGGCCGGCTCTCTTATTTCAGCAGGGCTAAAAAAAGTTGTTGTTGCCTTAATTGAAAATAATATGGTTGATGCCATTGTCTCAACAGGTGCCAATATTGTTGATCAGGATTTTTTTGAGGCGCTGGGCTTTTATCATTACCAGGGAGATGCTGCTGCAGATGATAATCAATTACGTGAGATGATGATCGACAGAATTTATGATACATATATTGACGAAGAAGATTTACGTATTTGTGATGATACAATTTCGCTGATATGCCAGGAGCTTCAAAAACGTCCTTATTCATCTCGAGAGTTCATTTATGAAATGGGCAGTTACCTGGAAAGGAATGAAAAGTATGCGCGGTCCAGAAAGGATTCTATTGTTTATAATTGCTTTAAAAAGGATCTTCCTGTCTTTGTGCCGGCCTTAAGTGATAGTTCTGCCGGATTTGGTCTTGTCCATCACCAGTTTCATGCCGGGAATGGCCCAAAAGTAAGTATTGATTCTGCAGCGGATTTTCTGGAGATAACAAAAATTAAAATAGCCAATAAAGAGTCAGGCATATGTATGCTGGGGGGGGGAGTGCCGAAAAACTTTCTGCAGGATATAGTAGTAGCGGCAGAAATATTAGGTGAAGATGTGCCAATGCATAAATACGCTATCCAAATCACTGTTGCTGACGAAAGAGATGGCGGATTATCAGGCTCGACATTAAAAGAAGCAAGCTCCTGGGGCAAAGTTGAAACAACGCATGAACAAATGGTTTTTAGCGAAATTACTTTAGCTTTCCCTCTGATTGCCGGATATGTATATCATAAAGGGAGTTGGAAACAAAGGAAAGAAAAGAAATTGAATAAAATGTTTGAAGAGGTTTCCTAAATAAAAGGTGACAAAATGATAATTGTAACGGGTGCTGCCGGGTTTATTGGAAGTTGTGTCATTTCAAAATTAAACCAGGAAGGAATGACAGATATAATCGCGGTGGATGTATTGCGTGAAAATGATAAATGGCAAAATCTAAGACACTTATATTTTGATGATTATCTGGATCGTGACATGCTGCATCCTTATTTAAAAGATGCCAAGAATATTGAAACAATAATTCACATTGGTGCATGCAGCTCCACTACAGAAAAAGATACATCCTACCTTATGGAAAATAATTATCGTTATACTTTGCGGCTTGCAGAGTTCGCGGTGCAAAATAATATCCGTTTTATCTATGCCAGTTCAGCAGCCACCTATGGGGCTGGGGAATATGGATATGATGACAATGAATCAGAAATTCACGTCTTAAAACCTTTGAATATGTATGGTTTTTCCAAGCATTTATTTGATTTAAAAGCCAAGCGCGAAGATTGGTTTACAAAATTAGCCGGCCTGAAGTTCTTCAACGTATATGGTCCAAATGAATACCATAAAGGTGAAATGTCCTCCGTTGTGTTTAAGGCTTTTAACCAGATAAAGGAAACAGGACGCGTAAAATTGTTTAAATCACACAGACCCGATTATGAAGATGGTATGCAGACAAGAGATTTTGTTTATGTTAAAGATGTATTGGATATAATTTGGAACCTTTTTAAAAATAAAGGCGTGAATGGTCTGTTCAATGCAGGCTCTGGCGCGGCGCGCAGTTTTAAAGATTTAGTTGGCGCTACTTTTAAGGCGATGGATAAGGAAGTGCGTATTGAATATATAGAGATGCCTGAGAATATAAGAGATAAATATCAATATCATACGGAAGCACCGATGGAAAAACTAAGAAACGCGGGTTATGATAATCCTGTGAGCAGTTTGGAAGACGGCATTAAAGATTATGTTCAAAACTACCTGATGAAAGATTATTTAACGTATTAAAATAAAAAAGCGCAGTGAACTGCGCTTCGTAATTTGGTTTAAAACTTTAAGCTCCAAACCTGTCATAGTTTTTCTTTATAAAAGCTTCCTGGTCTTCAGGCACTTCATCCTCTGGGAAAATTGCTTCAACCGGGCATTCTGGCTCGCAAGCGCCGCAATCGATACATTCTTCGGGGTGTATATAGAGCATTTCTTTAGCAGATCGCATTTTCGCCTTGCCGTTCTCATCTTCAAACGAATGACCCTCTGCCGGATAAAAACAATCGACAGGACAAACTTCAACACAGGCAGTATCGCAAACACCAACACAAGGCTCAGTAACGATATAAGTCATTTAACAACTCCTTTTTGTCGTATATAATTTTTTAAGAAACGCTGTTTTGCAAAAATTTTAAATTGCATAAAATAATATCTGCTTAATTTCAGATAATTTAATTATTATTTCAAGTGGCTTGATTGAATTATTCTTATTACTTTTATAAACTCATTATGAATCCGGGAACCAGCTAATAATGATATCATTTCTTATCAGAACTATTTTTCTACTAATTTTTATTTCCATTAACAGCATTTATTCGCAGGTAGGGGTTTATTTACCTGATCCCGATCAATTGGATAGTTTAGACAGGCATGAGCACTTGTTTGAACAGAAATTTGACGACACCGGGTATTATATCTATAAAAATTTAATCCATTTAAACTTTAGTGGATTTGGTGATATTGTTAAATACAGTAATGATTACCAGGTTTTTGACTTCGCTCTTCTTGGAAGACCACAGTATTTGGCAGAGTCCAATATGCTGCCGCATCAGCTAAAATTATCCATAAATAATGAGATTCTAAATCAATCCGCAAATGGAATGTTTAACACGCGCTTTTTGTCCGCGGATCAAATGAAGTTGATAACCAAATCAGATAAGACCTTTTCTTCTTTCCACAATATTGCCCAGTTGAAACCACTGGAGAAAAATGAAAAAGAACCATTTACCCGTGTAAAGTTTTTTGAAGGAGATAACCGCTATACTGATTTGGATATCTTCTTTATGCGCGATATTGGTAACAATGTGCAATTAAAACTTGCCGGATTCAATAAGGGATATGCGGGAACAGGTATTAATAATGAACATACCGGGGTCATGTACGATACGCGCTTAAAAATTAAAATCAATGATAAAATGCGAACGGAAGTTTTTTGGAATAGAAATCATGAGCGTTCGGGAATGGGTTCAACAGATGCAGCCCTGGATCATAATTATAAAATGGATGCCAGCAGAACAGGTGTAAGATTTTCCTACTTTGCCGATTCAAGTAGTGGTGATAAAATGGATGCCGGTTTTACATCGGTGGTCAACCGGCATAAAAATTCAAAAAAAGGCATATTCAACGCCAGACAGTATTCAGATGACTATAAATTTTTTATTGCAAAAGATTATTCATTCCGCAATAATTTTTTAAAGGCTCTGTTTGAAATTGATCAGCAATATATCTGGGGCAATGTTTTTGCGGATAATTTTTCGCAAACACTTTTATCCATTAACCTGTTTGACCGGTTCAATTTAAGCGCTGTTCATTATTATGAAGCAGGAATCGAATTACAATCACTTTCGGATTATGATCCCATTATCAATAGCTTTTTAAGCTGGAATTACCAGGCGGACTACAACCTGTTTTCTAAAATTGAAATGCATTATGCACAACGCTATCCCAATCCCGTGGAAAGTGCTGTCGTATATGATGTTTATAGTGGTAACTCTAATTTGACAGTAGAATCTTTATGGGGCTTCTCACTTTTACACAAATGGCAGTTATTGGATTTTCTATTACTGCAGGGAGAGGCAGGATTTAATCTCATTAAGAATGAAATCAGACTTAATAATAATACTTTTTCAAATTCAAAAGATCGCAATTGGTCTTACCTAAAAGGAGAAAGCCATTTGAAAGTTTGGCAGATGATTTTCTCAGCAGGTGGTAGAATTATATCTGCAAAGCAGCATATCTCGCCTAAACAAAGCGCCTGGGGTAAATTAATATTTCACGGTGATTTATTTGACGGTACAATTATTCTTGATGTATCAACTAATTTAAGATGGTATTCCAGTCACAATCAGGTCAATTTTGAACCCGGGTTAAATCTCTTTTATACCGATAATCAAAAAACGGAACAGCAAATTGTATATGGTTTTAAAATTGTCGGTACAGTAGGCGACGCCGAAATATATTTTGAAATGGATAATTTTTTAGAAAATGAACAAGAATATATAGAAAGCTTTCCCAGTAATATCAGGGTTGTACGATTTGGTGTTAACTGGATTTTATGGAATTAATTATAAACGCATTAAGGATGTATGGTGATCGCAGAAAGAATAAAAAAACTTAGAAAAAAGATGGAGCAGCAGAATATTGCGGCCTATTTGATACCAAGTACAGATGCCCACCAAAGTGAATATTTACCGGCAATATGGCAACGCAGAGCCTGGATAAGCAATTTTGATGGATCAGCCGGGGACGTCGTTATTACAAATGACAAATGCGGTCTCTGGACAGACGGTCGTTATTACGCCCAGGCCGAAGAGCAGCTTCTGGATTCGGGAATTGATCTTTATAAAACGGGTGAAAAAACCACACGTACCATATCAGGATTTCTGGCAGAATACGTTGATGAAGGGCAGGCTGTCGGTATGGATCCAAAAACTTTTTCAGCACATCAGATGCTGGCTTTAAAAAAGGATCTTGACCAGGCTGGTCTTACGATTAAGCTTATTGAAGAAAATTTAGTTGATTCTATTTGGGAAGATCAACCGCAGTTACCTGAGACGCCTATTCATGTCCATACATTGAAATTTGCCGGAGAAACGGTTGAAGATAAGCTGCAGCGCTTGCGTGCTGCGATGGAATTAAAGGGCTGTGATATTCATATTATCACTATGCTTGATGCTATAGCCTGGCTTTTTAACCTCAGGGGTAAAGATGTAGAATTTAACCCGGTCTTTATTGCATATGCCATAGTTAGCAAGCATGGAGCTCAGTTATTTACAAAAGAGGAAAAAATAACAGATGAAGTGCGTCAACATCTTGGCAGGTCAGTTGAAATACATGATTATTCGCTCTTTAAACAAAGGCTTGCTGAATGGAATAAGGAAAATATCAAGGTTTGGCTGGATGGTGCAGCGACCAATTACTGGATCGTTAGCGCACTGCAGAAATGTGTTATTTTTGATGCTCTTAGTCCTGTTATTTCATTTAAGGCTGTTAAAAATAGCGCCGAACTAAAAGGTTTTTTTGATTGTCATGTCCGGGATGGTGTGGCCATGGTAAAATATCTTCATTGGTTGGAAAAGGCGGTTATTAAGGGTGGTGTAACTGAAAAATCGTCTGCTGAAAAGCTGGAATCCTTCCGCAAAGAACAGGATATGTACCAGGGGCAAAGTTTCAGAACAATATCCAGTTATAAAATTCATGGCGCGATTGTTCACTATTCTGTAAGCGCTGAAAGTGATATTCCTCTGGAAGCACGCGGGATTTATTTGATTGATTCAGGGGGTCAATACCTGGATGGAACTACGGATATTACGCGAACAGTAGCACTTGGCAGTTTAACTGATCAGGAAAGGGAGAACTTTACACGTGTTTTAATGGGCCATATCAATCTGCTTCTTACTTCTTTTCCAAGTGGCACAACGGGACCTGCGCTTGACACAATAAGCAGGTTACCGCTATGGCAGGCAGGACTTAATTTTAATCACGGCACGGGTCATGGCGTTGGGTCTTATCTTGGTGTTCATGAAGGTCCGCAATCTATTAATCCGGCCAAAGCACATACCGTTCCGCTGGAAATGGGTATGATCTGTTCCATTGAACCGGGTTATTATAAAGATAAAAAATATGGTATACGGATTGAGAACCTTGTAACAGTAGTGCGTGATTTTGAAAAATCCAGTGCAGAATTTGAATTTTATAAATTTGAGAACGCTACTTTTTGCCCCATAGATACAAGGCTCATAGAGAAATCAATTATGTCCGAAGACCATATTAAATGGTTAAATATGTACCATAAAATGGTGTGGGAAAAATTATCGCCACATCTGGGCAGCGAGGCTAAACAGTGGCTTGAAGATGCAACGCAGGAGATTTAATATTTATATTAATCACAAAAAATCCTCCCGAAGAAGTAATAAAATTACTTTTCTAACGGGAGGATAGTCTGCCTTAATTTTTTAATCTGTGGGAGAAATACTAACCAAATCTTCGTATCCGCTTTCACCTTCAACAGCAACAGCTCTTAACAAGCCAACTCCGGGAGCATAAAATTTATGTTCCAAAATTCCCGGTTCCAAAAGATTCCACTCTGCCGTTTGCAGGCAATTTGTAAATGTTCCATAGGGAACAGTAACGGTGGCGTTTAAACTTAGAACCTGTCCAACGTCTTCAGCTTCGTCCTCATAATATTCCTGCCTGTACCATACGCCAACCAGCGGCTCGGCAAACATTATAATTCCCGGTAAAGCCCCATCAACACCCGCTTCCCATGAGCCTGCCGTGCTTACTACCACTCCATCCTCGATTTCCCTGGAGTCCTCTCCAAAGTACCACACATTACCTTGATTATCCTGTGCATACCAATCAAAAGTATCTTCTACAAGTTCACCATCTTCGTACTCTTTGGCATTTACAACCACACAGGTAACACCCATTATAATTTTTGTATCCGCTGTAAAAATCTCCTCTACCGATACAACAACACCATCCTCATCTTCGCCTTCATAGACATACGTGGTGCCCGGAACCAATGAGAAAAAATCGTTTCCTGTTATATCATCATCTTCAAAATCATCCGGATCAATTACTAGGTTATACGGTTGATCCGCCGGGTTGTATGGCCCGACACCGTTATCGTCATCTTCGCTGCAGCCTGTTGCTAAAATCCCTAAAAGAAAAATCCCCAATAGCATTAAAGTAAATCTTTGCATATCTCCTCCCATTTTATTGGAACTAGTCAAATCAATTTTAAACGTTGCTCAAATCTAATTTAAAATTCTGTAGAAAATCTGGAATATAATCTTGCTGACTTATTGAGTGAAAAACCAGTTAAGTTTTGTTAACACGGTGGTATTTAACGCAGCTATTTTACCACTTGTTGAAAATTCCTGGTTGATTACGAAATAAAACTGACTTCCAGTTTTGGGAATCCAATTGAACCTGAAATCTAGCAAAGCTTCATCATCCTCATTATTCCATTGGCTAAAAAGGCTTGTATAGAGAACAGGACTAAAGGCATATTCAACGCGGCTGCCAATTTCATCCGTGGTAAAGTTTTTGGTTTGCAGGTCTATAATGTTTCTTTCCCAGTCAGCACTAATATTTAGTTTACTCGATAAATTAATACCGATCGTGGTTTCGATTTCCGTGCCCGTACCGGAATAGAATTCCCCCCAGCTAATTTGCGCTTCAGTGAATACTTTCCTGCCGTCATAAGATTCAAGAGCCACTTCGTAGCGTGTAAACCAATATTCACCGCGGGGAATAAATTCGTCATCAATTATCTCGAAAGCAGTTTCTAATTTTTCAAAATAACGCTGGACATTTATTTCTATAACATCACCGCTTTTAAATTCAATAGCCAGTGGAACTAACTCATATTCGAGAGATTCCAAATTATTATTGTCGTCGTTTAAATAGTAATTAAACTCAAAAGGTTTGAATTCGAAATTTTTTATAAAAAGCAGCGAATCCGGCCGCGGATTAAACTGCAGCTCTGAGGAAATAAGTTTGTAATCGTTGCGTCTTAAAAAGCCCATCTGCGGATTGAAACTCTTTGTTATTCTGGAGGTATTCAGACGAAACTCACTAAAATCGTTTGGATAATTGATATAAAAATTATAACCAATAGAGTTATTATTGCTTTTGTCTTTTGTAATTGAGTGTGAGAAGGTGAATCCTGTTTCAAAATTTTTGTCCTTCAGGAATTCTGATGTGGCATAATTTGCATCAATTCCATATAAGTGATTATAGTTCTCAGCATCGTTTTTTGATGTTAAAATAAAACCGATATGTGATTGTCTGAATAAATCCTGTTTTACTCTCAAAATGGAATAATTTGTTGTGGGAATTGAATCTTTTTTATTTGTTTGTACCGACATGAATCCGATTTGTGTTTCTTCTGATTTGCCGATTACACGCGCACCGGCTATTATGGGTATTTCTTTGCGTTCTTCACCAGCGCTATTTAGTCCAATGCGTCTGCTGTAGAAAGACTGGGCATCTTCACCAAGCTTAAATTCAAAAAGATTTTTCCCTTCCAGAAAGAAGTCGCGTTTTTCCGGGAAAAAAAGCGAAAAGCGGGTTAGGTTTATCTCTTCGCGGTCTGATTCTACCTGCGAAAAGTCTGTGTTGACAGTGAGATTTAGTTTCATATTTGTGGAAAGCAGATAATTTATATCACCACCGATTTTAAATTTGCCGATGTTTGATTCACCTTTTTCCCTTTGAAATCCCGGCCAGAGCAAAAGGTTTAAATTCCCAGCTGTTGGTTCTGGAGATATTATCTCTCAGATATAAATTACCAGCCTGGGAAACCTGTTCGACAGTATAATTTCTTGACCAGCCCTGCCATAATACGGTTTCGTTTTTCCTTTTAATATTTCGTTCTATATTTAAACCCCATATCTGTTGTTCCTTGTCAGGGAAATTCAAAGTTGAAAATGGTATAGCTATTTCAACCTCCCAGCCGTCTTCATCGTCTATATACGCCCCTGCTTCCCAAACACCGTCCCAATCCAGGTTAATATCAACCCCATCACGCGATATCAATGCATCCGCTTTTGCCCCATTGGGATTTACAACAAACAAATAGCCGTCACGTTTGTTATTATAAGGGCTTAAAACGATTTTAATATTGTCTTCTGTCTGCCAATCAAAATCGCGCCTGGATTCTTTTGCAACAATTTTATCAGGCTCTGAATCCAGTGCTTCAATACCTATATATAAATATTCATTATCATAAAAAATAATAACATTTGTTTCTTCTGTGGCTGGTTGGCCTTCATCCAGTTCTCTTTGAATAAAAGCAGATATCTCCGAACCTTCATCCCAAATATCTTCATCCAGGTCACCATCAACTTCGATAGTTTCAGTGATTTTAAATGTATACACGGTAGATGGTTCAGATTTTTGGCCAAACAGGAGAGAATGAGTTAACAATGTAAATAAAAATATAAGAGCACATCTTTTTAATAGAGTGTACATATAAACCTTAGATTTTTAAGATTATTGACAATCTAAGGGTTACAAAAACATAGCACAAAGATGTTTTTAATTTTCCAAGCATAGGAGCCCTGGTATAGATCGCATTAATTGCCCCAAATCAAAAAGTGTATCCTAATCCAAATAATATATCAAAACCACTTGAATTGAAATCTTCATCTAACTTGGTAATAATTGTGTTATAATTCATTTCGAATGAAGTAATAATTTTATCATTTAATTTAAAAGCTAAACCGGACAAAAAGTGATAGCCATAAGTGCCCGAATGCCTGTTGCCCAGTGTAGAAGTTTCATTGCTGTCAATTTTTTCATAGAGACCTATTCCCGAACCAAAAAATGGACGAAAACGTGTATTGTCAATAAAGACTGTATATTTCCAGGAAAGTAATATGGGAATAATAGCCATTTCATGATCATCATTATTATAGGGAACAGAAGAATAACTGACTCCCGTAGTAATACCAATCGAAATTCCGGAATAATCAAAGAAATCATATGAAATACGACCGCTCCAGCCAAATTTATAAAACTTTTTAGAGGCGTCATCTTTAAAATCATAAATGCCGGAGCGTAACCAAAGTGTACCCGCTTGTGCTGAGTTGGCAATACCCAATAAAATACTAATTACCAGGAAGAATATCTTTTTCTTCAATAATTTCATTAAAAACTCCTATTGTTTTTAAATTGATGCTATTTTGGGCATTATTAAATGAAATTTTTAAAAAATGGTAATAATCCCCTCCATAACCTTGTCGCAATGGTGACCCGCCTCCACCGGAAATAACGTACCTGATGCCATCTTTTTCCTGGTAATGGAATATATGATCATGTCCGGCAAACACTGCTAATATTTTGGTATGTTTCTGAAAAAGTTGATGAAGCTCCTGCGCATTATTTTGAGTATGACCTAAATTTGCTCCCTGCCGGAAAACAGGCCGATGCATAAATAAAAAGATGCCTTTAATATTTGTTAGTTCAGAAGCTAATTTAAGTTGCGCTCTAAGCCATTGCAGTTGATTATTAATAATCGAGTCTTTTTCATTTTTTACATCCGTATCCAGGATAATAAAATAATAGTTATTGAGTTGAAGGGAATAGTAAAACGGTTTTATATCGGGAGTACCGGCCTGTTTGCTAAAATAGTGCTCCGCTAAAGGATCGTTTTCTTCGTGATTTCCGCGGGCCAGATACAATGGCATTTTTTTTGTGATGGGTTGGGAGAATTTCCAGAACTGATCCCATTCTGTTTCATTAGCGGGGTCGACGATAATATCGCCCAGACAAAATGCTAACTTTGGGGCTGGATTTACAGAACCCATATTGTTAGCAAGTTTTTTATAAACTGAATATCCCAGACGCACGTCGCTATAAACAAGAAAAGACCAGTCTTCATTGCTTTGCGGTTCATTTATTTTACTGCAGGAAGTATGCAGTAAAAAAATCCACATGGCTAGAACCACAATAGTAAATTTTAAAACTATTTGTTCCAATTTATTCTTTTTTATTTTTCTAAAATCAGTATTCATAGACATTTTTTTTAATTACTCAGCTGATACCAAATACAGGAATAAATCATGCGTTGACAATCCGGGAAATTGGAAGCTGTTAATCTCCTTTTTAATTTATAATTCCACACTCACGCCAAGCACTGGCATAAAACTAAACCAGTATTTGTCATCGTGAAACGGAACGTAGTTACCCTGTTCATCAAGCGAATAATTGTCATCGTCATCCCGGGTATCTAAATCGAATTTTTTCAGATTCTCGCGATTGTAAATATTGATCAAATGAAGATAGGCATTTATGCCACCAAAGCTTGTTTGGAAATGGCGGTTAACTCTAACATCCATGCGATGGAAAGCAGGATAGACAACTCCGTTAAACAACTGATGAGATGCATAGAAATGCAGGTCGTCATTCTCTAACGTTTGGTAACGGTATGTATAATCAGTTCTGGGCCATCCCCGATAATACGTCCAGGATAAATTAAAATGCCAGTTCGAGTTCGGCCGGTAGTTGACGTCCGCATAGACCGTATGCCTTTGGTCGTTCAGACGAGGCACTGTGCCTGTTCGTTTAATCAATAATCCATTATAGTCGATACTTTTCACATCGTCTTCCGCTTTTGCAAGTGAATAACTCAGCCACCAGGTTATTGGCCCCCCTTTGTCATATTTAAGGAACATTTCAATACCCCTGGAAGAAGCTCCATCCAAAACTACCAGGGCATTGTCATTCCTTGCTTCGGGGAACATTTCTAAATGATCCCTTAAATTCTGCCAGGCCGGGCTGTAATTGCTGAGATCTTTATAGTAGCCTTCTAATCGCAGTTCAAGTCCATTATTAAATTTGTGCTCAAAGCCCAGAACATAATGTATTGCCAGTTCCGCCGGGTTGAAGGCGGTATTATCATGATTGACATCCAGGTTATTAATAAACTGCGACTGATAATAATATCCCCATGCAGCGCGCAGGACAGTGCCGGGCGAAAAGGCATAGGCTGCTCCTAACCGCGGGCTCCACAAATTATCATTGGAGTATGTAGATTTGTCATAACGCAATCCTGTTTCGACAACCAGTTTTGGAGCTACCTGCATGCGGTTGGACACATATATGCCTAACTGTTGGCCATTAGGATTGCTGGAAATATCGATTGTTCTGTCAAAGTCGAATAATTCTTCCTGCGAATTTACACGAAGCTCGGCCAGCCGGCTAAAATAATCGTAATTCACATCCATATGTTTTGCCTCAAATCCGGCTGACAGGAAAACAGTGTTAGAAGCCTGCCACTGCCAATCTTGTTTTAAGCCTGCTAACCAATAATCCCTTTTATCGGTAAGTAAGAATTCACCTTTGTCCGATGGCTCATATTTGTTAAATGAGCCGAACCTGTCATGTGAAATAAGTCCGGTGTATAGTATTGTGCGGGAAAACAAATCGGGATTATAGGCTGATTTTAAAGTAAACCAGCCATAGTTATTACTATATTTGGTGTTGTTTATATCAAAAGCTGTCGGGCCCTCATAATCATCAATTTCCGTCTCATCAGCAGCACTTAGGGCATGGAAGGACACAGTGTGTTTGGGGGATAATACATACTCTACTTTGCCCATCATATCATAGAACTTCGGCGTAGAACTTTGATCAATCGTTTCCTCTTCAATACCTGGCGCGATATCGAAAAGTACATCAAGCATCCCGCGTCTGGCAGAAAACATATATGATCCTTTTCCGTCATTGAAGCTGCCATCTGTATAAAATCTGGCATTCATTACACTTAGCCCCAGAGTGGTATGTCTTTTTCCGGGTTCAATACGTTTAGTGCGCATGTTGAAAACACCACTGAGCCTGTTTCCGTAATCAGCGGAAAACCCACCTGTCATCAACTCAATTCCTTCAACCGTTTCTATATCAACTATACTGAAAAGGCCGCCGGAGAAGTCACGTTGATGAAACGGCTCATAAAGTTCCATGCCGTCAAGATTTATTAATACCTCATCAGACTCGCCTCCTCTTATTGTGAATTTTGATGAATAATCACTGGAAGAGATTCCCGGGAGGCGGGCCACAGCTCGTGTAATGTCTTCAGCCCAGGACATATTTTTGAGGTCTTCACTGGAGAGAACCTGGCGTGGTGCCATTTTATCACCCATGATGGAGAATTGTCCGGGTGTCACTACTATTTCCTTGAGAGAGAGCAATTCTTCAGATAATGAAATGTTAATTTTTGTATTTTCATTGGCGCCAACTTGCACATTACTTATTTGTTTTTCAGCATACCCGATTATTGAGAAGACCAGGGTGTAAGAACCGGGGCTTACATTTTTAATTAAAAAGGTCCCTTCTGAGTCGCTGGCATCGCCCAAAGATGTATTTTCTATCTGCACATTCACGCCGGCAATCGCCGATTGTGTGTTTTCAGCAATAACAGTTCCGCTAATAGTGCCTTTAATTTCCTGTGTTTCCTGGCCGAATAATCCCGAACCCGATATTAAAACTATGATTAAAAGCAAAAAATAAATTCTCATTCTTAGTCTCCTGTTTTTTAATTAAAATTCCCACTTTACGCCTAACAATGGCGTAAGTCCAAACCAGCTTTCACTTTCTGTAACTGATTTAAAACTATCTGCGCTTTCATTGGTGATTTCATGGTCATAACTGGCAATATTTTCCTGGTTATATAAATTTATTATTTGAAAATAGAGAGTAATTTTACCCATTGAAGGATAGAAATAGCGATTTAAGCGTAAATCAAGTCTGTGATAATCGGGGAAATGCTTACTATTAAATGTTCCAAATTCATGATAGTAGGCGAATGTACCGTCTTCTCTCTCTTTGCGCTTTACTTCATAGGGTGTGTAGGGCCATCCCGAACGATATATCCAGCTAAGGTTAAAATGCCAATCGGTATTATAACGATAGTTTATATCAATATTTAGTGTATGAGTTTGGTCCCAGGGGCGGGATTGTTCACCCAGTTTTTTTGTAATTATCCCCGGATACTCAATTTCTGAGTAGTACTCTTTGGCATCAGATAAAACGTAACTTAACCACCATGAAAATGGATTTCCCGTGTCATATTTTAAATAAAACTCTATCCCTCTTGAGACAGTCTTATCGAATGATACTTTGAAGAGATCATCTCTTGCTTCCGGGAAGAATTCATCAATATTTGCAAACGTATAATACGCATCAGGAACATTTGTACTGTTTTTCAAATAGCCCTCAGCACGCAAATGCAGGCCATTATTAAAAAAGTGTTCCAGTCCGAGAACAAACTGTTTCGATTTTTCTGCTGTATTATACTCTGTGGCACGGTATTGAATTTGTAATTGGTCTATCTCCTGAGATTGATAATAATAACCCCAGCCAGCCCTAAGCATAGTTCTGTTAGAAAAGGAATAAACGAGATTTAGGCGTGGGCTCCATAATTCATCATTACTGTAGGAGGCATGGTCGTATCGTATTCCGGTTTCAAAAACCAGGGGCTCACTAATATGAAAACGTGTTGAAAGATATAGACCCGTTTGTGTACCTGATTTTGACATATTGACAAAAAGACTATCGTCGCGAATCTCCAGACTATCTTCTGCTGAAATATATTCGTATAAAATATTATTTGAGTATTTGAATTTTACATCCAGGTTTTTTACATCGGCACCAAATTTTAAAAACAGGTTTTTAGACATTTGCCAATTCCAATCCTGTTTTGCACCAAAAAGAGAAAAATCCCTGTCATCATTTAATTTGGCAAGAGTTAAGTGAAAATTTGGATCATCATCAAGGCGGTCCCAGAAGCGTTTTTTTGTAACCGATCCGCCGTAAACCATTGACCGGACATATAAATCTTTGCTGATAGCAGATTTTAAAGTCAGCCAGCTATAGGCATTTCCATACTGTGTATCCACATAATCAAAATTAGGTACTGTTTTACCAGGCTCGAATTCCTCCTCATCCAGTAAGTAGCTATCATTAGCAATAAAAGCGTTGATCGAAAGTGTATGCCTCGGATTCAGTTTGTATTCAGCTTTAGCAAAAACATCATAATAAACAGGCTCAAGTTTAAATTCATTGGCCATTATTTTATTTAAAACATCCAGGTATCCTCTCCGTGCAGAAAACAACCACTTGCCCTGGTTATTATTAAAGGTACCCAGAGAAAAGGCCTGCACATTAACAAAGGAAAATCCCAATGACGTTTTGCGCTCATCATCCTTTGCGCTTTTACTATTCATGTTTAATACACCGCTAATACGATTACCATAATCTGCTGTAAATCCACCAGTTAGCAGGTTTACATTATCGATGGTCTCTATATCTACAGTACTGAAAATGCCTCCCGCAAAATCTTTTTGATGGAATGGCTGATAAATTTGCATACCGTCAAGCAAAACCAACACTTCATCCGCTCCGCCGCCCCTTACATTAAATTTTGCTGAATAATCATTGGATGAAATACCGGGAATGCGCTGCACAGCTCTTGAGATATCCTCAGCCCAGCCCATAATTTTTATATCTTCACTGCTCAATGTCTGGCGTATGGATGGTTCACTGCCCATAATGGAATAATTGCCTGGTGTAACAACTATTTCATTTAAAGGGATTAATTTTTCCTCCATTTCAAGTGTTCGAAGATCAGTGATTTGACCGGATTGGACTTCTATTTTTTCACGTGTTATCCTGGCATATCCCATATATTCAAAAATAATTGCGTATGTTCCTGCACTCACTTGCGGGATTTTGAAATTGCCATTTTGATCAGAAACAGTGCCTCTTCTGCTATCCTTCACGCTGATATTTACGCCGGCTAATGGAGTTTTACTGTTTTTATCCACAAGTTTTCCTACGAGCGAACCGACGTTATTATGTATTGCAACAGAATCCTGGTCCCCTTTAGGATCAGCTATTGCTAGGTTAATAAATAGAATTGAAAAGAGGAAAATAGTTAAAGAATGCATATCTTACCTCCAGAGTTTAGGTTTCAATTATAAACAAGTCACGTAGATTATACTTTGCAAATCTGGAGATATTTTGTAGAAACAAAAACATGTAAAGGCAAGTTATAAAGCCGTTTTTTAAACAGAATTAATCCAGAATTTAGATTTATATTTTATAAAAAAGCGGATCAATTATTATGAAAGTTTTAGTGGTTGAAGATGAAAAAGAATTAGCGGAGTCTATTTGTTCGTATTTAAAACAAAATGATTTTGTATGTGACTCTTCTTTAGATTTTGATAATGCTGATCTGATGATCAACCTGTATCAATATGATTGCGTCATTGTCGATATAACTCTGCCTGATGGATCCGGTCTGGATATCATAAAAAATTTGAAACAAATGCATTCGCCTGCAGGTATTGTTATTATTTCAGCAAAAAATTCTTTAGATGACAAAATTAATGGCCTTGGGATAGGAGCTGATGACTACCTGACTAAACCCTTTCACCTGGCGGAATTAAATGCGCGCATAAATTCTGTTGTAAGACGCCGGCAATTTGAGGGTGAGCCGGTCATTGAGTTTAATGAAATCACGATTAAACCTGAAGAAAGGGTTGTGTTTGTAAAAGAAACAGCTGTTGAATTAACTAAAAAAGAATACGACTTGCTTCTGTATATGATTAGTAATAAAAGACAGGTGGTTACCAAAGAGACAATTGCGGAACATTTGTGGGGTTCACAAATTGATCTTGTTGATTCATTTGAATTTATTTATTCACATGTTAAAAATTTGCGGAAAAAATTAATAAAAGCCGGTAGTAAAGATTATATAAAAACTATCTATGGCATTGGATACCGCATGGAAGAAAAATGAAATTACTTACAAAATCAACCCTATATTTTTTAACAACGTCTCTGATTGTATTCTTAATTGGCGGAATCAGCGTTTACTTTTTACTGCAAGCTATAATAAAAGAGGAGGTAGATGAATCGCTAGAGGATAGACAAAGCGCCTTATTGTGGGAATTAGATAAACCGGGAGGATTTGCCAATATTGTTTTACCATCAGACTCGTCCATTAAAATACATTCTTCTAATTCAGCTTTAAGCGAGCCTGTTTTTAAAGATACAACGCTTTATGATGACATCGAGAATGAAAATCTACCCTACAGATATGTTAAATTTTCTGCTGTCATAAATGAACAACAAAAAGTGGTGACGATTTTTCAGCCATTAATTGATGAAGATGACCTGGTTGAGGCGATAATCTATTCACTTTCGGTTGTGTTTGCTATTGTGCTCATTGCAATTACTGCTATGAATTTTTTTGGAATGCAGCATCTGTGGGGGCCTTTTAAGGAAATTTTAGAGCAAATCAAATTTTTTGATTTCCGGGAAAAAAATACTATAAAAAGGATTTCTACTGATATTACGGAGTTCATTGAATTGAATAATGAGCTTTCTAAAATGTCTGAGAAATTGACAAAAGATTACATGTCCTTAAAAGAATTCTCTGAAAATGCATCTCACGAAATGCAGACTCCGCTGGCAATAATCCAGTCAAAATTGGAATTGTTATTTCAGAAAACGGATATAAGTGATGAAAATGTAAAAGCGCTAAACAGCGCCTACCAGGCCGTTAACAGGTTATCACGGTTGCATCATGATCTAAACTTACTAACACGCATTGAAAACCAGGAATACAAAAATTTTGAAATAATAAAACTTGAAGATTTTTTACAAAATCAGGTTAATAATTTCACAGAAATTGCAGAATTAAAAAATTTGCAGATAGAGAGCAATATTAAATCGCAAATTGAAATTGAGACGAATAGGTATTTGCTGGAAACACTTTTTTCCAATCTCCTGAGTAATGCTATAAATCATAATTCAAAAAATGGTGCCATCCGCATTGAACTGCAGGAGAAAATACTAACTATTTCGAATGATGGTGACGAACCTGATATTGCTCCTGAATCTTTTTTTGAAAGATTTAAGAAAGCCAAACCATCCAAAGGCTCCGGGCTTGGCCTGGCCATAGTAAAAAATATATGTGACTTTCTGAAGTTTGATATATCGTACACCTATACTAAAATGCATATTGTTACAATAGATTTTAACAATTAAGAAGGGCCTACCGACTATAAAGCAGGTCAAAATTTAAGGATAATTTATTTTGAATTATAAGATGTTCATTAGCATAAAAATTATTATTTGTCTGGCAGTTTTTTCTTGTTCCAGCCAGGAAAGCAGAGATATATACCCGGAATTAGAAATTCAAAATGAAATTTCATTAACTATTAAGGAACCATCGGGGATATCTTTTGGCAGAGACTATCAATCTTACTGGGTCGTTTCTGATGGAAATGGTGGAAAAATATATAATCTGGCCCTTAACGGAACAGTTACTAATGAGCTAAACTATAACGGACATGACCTGGAAGGCATATCCTATAATCAGCTCGAAAATGTTTTATGGGTAGTTGAAGAACGCAAAAGGGAAGTTGTAAAACTGGACCTTATGGGTAATATACTTTTAAGGAAACCTATAGACATAGAAAACAGCTCGAAACATGGCCTGGAGGGGATAGCCTTTGTAAATGGTGATGAGATATGGATAAGCAATGAAAAATCACCTCGACTATTGATAAAAGTGAACAGTAATTTAACGGTCAACAATCAGTTTATGTTGGATGAAGCGCGAGATTACTCAGGACTTTGCTACAACCATGCCGATAGCAGCCTTTGGATTGTAAGCGATGAAAGTGAATTGTTGATAAACTGGAAAATGAATAGCGATACTGTTAAGAAGTATACTCTGCCGATTATTAAAGCGGAGGGTGTCGCAATTAATCCCCTGGATAATACCATCCATATTGTGAGTGACAAAACTGCAAAAATCTACATTTTTAATATGCCTGAATAATAACCCGCCACACTATTTTATTAAAGTTTTTTCAATAGTAAATATTTACGCTTCAGATTTCCTACAGAATTATCACTTATAATTAATAGAGAGTTTTATTAATGACCTTATAATTCACGGGTTGATTATGGTTTTTCTTGCCTGGAACAGACATACCTCATCTCATTTTTTCACCTTTTTTATGCTGCTCAATATTTCTATTGCCCAAGACTCAAC
Source organism: Calditrichota bacterium (assembly GCA_963723365.1). GTDB lineage: Bacteria > Calditrichota > Calditrichia > Calditrichales > J004 > CAVRRG01. Next base: position 30,529 of record CAVRRG010000060.1, read on the forward strand.
GTTCTCCAAATACAATTATACCCGCGATGTAATCTCCAGCGATGCTGATCATGTTTTTGACCTGGGTATTGATTTTTTTAAGTCTGCAACTTCTATGAGAAAATCCGGCTTACTGTACTCGGCGGGAATAGGTGTCTTTACCGCAACTCTCTTTTTAGCAGATAAAAAATTCAAAAAAATTGCTTCAAATAACGATGTAAAATTTAATGATAAACTTTTCAAAATTGATGGTTTACTAAACGGTACCACGGGAATGTATAGTTCAATAGGCATTTATTTGACCGGCTATCTGCTAATGGAAAAAAACCTACGCCGAATAGGCTTGAATGGTATAGAAACAATTATTCTATCGCAAACCATCACAAGTGCTTTAAAATATACATTTGGCAGGAGAAGACCTTTTGCCGGTGATAGTAACATGAATTTTAAACTATTTAGAGGAAGTAAAGAAAAATACCGCTCCTTTCCCAGCGGCCACACAACAGGGGCCTTTGCTTTTGCCAGCGTTATGGCCATGTCTCTTGAAAATATATTTTGGAAAACCTTGTGGTATGGGAGTGCCGGTTTAGTCGCTTTAGCCAGAATATATCACAATGTACACTGGCTTTCAGATACATTTTTTGCGGCTGTGATGAGTTATTCTATCGCTGATTACGTGGTTAATTTTGATAATGATAAAGAAACCAACCTTTCTATCCAGCCTAATTTGAGGGGTATCTCACTAAGCTACCATTTTTAAATTTTACAAATAAGGATTTCTTATGAAGAATACAGCATTCAATAAAACGGCCTTATTATTCTTATTATTGAGCACTGTTTTAAATGCGCAACAGGGAAGTTTTAATTTCTCAGATTACTGGCAGAAGTTTACATCAACCTCCAATACTGCTTTTTCTCCTAATAATTTTAATAGCTGGGAGCTCTTTGGCTTCAGCGCTATGACGGCCGTATTTCTGTTAGGGATGGATTCTGAAATGCATGAGGAATATGGTCTGGAAAAAGAGCGGGGTCCGCTGGGTCTGTTCACGAAAATGAGCACAATGGGTAAATATTATGATTACCCCGGAACAGCCTACTTTACATTAGGATTAGTGGGGTCTCTTTATGGAACCGGAAAACTAATTAACGATAGTAAAATGGTAGAAACGACACATATGATGATTCAATCTTTCATTTATTCCAGTCTTATAACTACAGCATTAAAAGTGGTGATTGGCAGGGGCAGACCCTATGTAGAAAATGAACAGCTTAATTTTCGTCCTTTTAATTTTGATTCAAGATTTATGAGCATGCCGTCAGGTCATACATCCAGTATTTTTGCCTTAATGACTGTTCTCGCCAAAAGATACAATAGTTGGTATGTTTCGATTCCGGCCTATACCTTTGCAACCGCCGTCGGCTTTCAACGCATGACGGATAAGCAGCATTGGCCTTCAGATATATTTATAGGAGGTGTTCTGGGCTACTTAATTGCTGATGTTATAGTTCGTAAGCAAAGTTTTTTAAATAAACTATCTGTTCAGCCCCTAATTAATGCAAGCGGTTTGGGTCTATCCATAACATTTTAAGAGTCTAATTAATGAAGTTTATTATTACTTTTATATTAATTTTCTGTGGTTTTATGTTTGCTCAGGAAGAAACAGGTCTAAATACAACTAAATTATTGCAATTCGATACAACTTCTGTCTACAAGATTTCCAATAGTGAAAGTTACTATTTTGAAAAGCCCGGTCCTTTTGAACATTTCTCATATTTTCCCGGTGACATTTATGCTTATTCTGCAGAAACTTTCAGCTATGCGAATATACCAAATATTATTAATATGACCTTGCTAACGACTATGCTGGTGTTAATGGATCAGAGTTTAATTGATGGGGCTCAAAAGCTGGGCAGAAAGATGGGTATTAAAGGACATCGCAAAGTGCAGAATATAGCCTGGATTGGTGATTTCCCCATTCAAATGCCTATCGATTTTAGTTCTTCACTTTATTTCATTGGGGACGGCTGGACTCATACATCCATAACATCCGGATTTCTGCTTTATGGATTAATTGATAGTGATAACAGGGCCCTCAGAACGGCAAGCCAGTTAGCGGAAGGTTTGCTTACTGTCACCTTTGCCACCCAGCTATTAAAGCATCTCACTGGCCGCGAAAGCCCCTATAAAGCCACGCAATCGGGTGGCAAATGGCGTTTGTTCCCCAACCAGGTGGATTATCATAAAAACGTTCCAGCCTATGATGCTTTTCCTTCAGGTCATCTTGCATCCGCTTTTATGGTATTTACAATTGTTTCCGAAAATTATAAGGAATACAGTTTTATAAAACCTTTGGGTTATTCGCTTCTTTCCATTTTATCTTTCCAGATGATGAACAACGGTGTGCACTGGGCCAGTGATTATCCATTAGCCATTGCCATGGGTTATTCTTTTGGAATGATCGCCATGGGGCATGGTAAGCATATACTGGATAATAGTTTACTTTCAGGGATGGAAATCAATACGGGTCTGGTTGGTCATAGCGCGTTTGGAGTGAATTTAGTTTTTAACCTTAAATAAAAAAAGCCGCTGTTTAAGCGGCTTTTTAGAGGTGCTACGATCAAGTTATTTGGTTGTACGACACAACTGTTATTTAATCAAAATCATTTTCTTAGATGCGATTCCATAATCGGTTCTGATCGTATATAAATAAACTCCGGAAGCCAAATCACCTGCATCAAACCTCAGATTTTTTTCTCCAGATGTCATATTTTCATTATTTATGAGTGTCGCAACATGCTGACCATTTAAACTATACACTGCCAAATAAACACTTGAAGCTTTTGGTAATTTAAAAGAAATGCGAGTGAATGGGTTAAATGGATTTGGATAATTTTGATTTAACGCGAACTCGGATGCAATACCATTATCGGTTTCTGTAAGACTGGTTACCATATGCATACCCATGGAATAATTCACAGCATCAGCCAGTGTCATTTCAGGGATACCATCAGCCGGATCATCATTATGGCAGCCTAGGCAAGTAAAGGCTGGGCTAAGCGAGGCACTGCGCATCTCATCGTCCCTAACCGCTGAACCATCTTCTGTAAACATTGATGCTGTATCAACTGTAATGGCAACAAGGTGTGATCTTACATCTCCTCTAAAACCACTTTGGCCAATTGTTGTGCCAGATTTAGCAGCATAAGGCATATGGCAATCAATACATTCCGGTGCACCGGGGTGGTTAACTGTTGCTTCTTGCGCTGTATGGCATGATTCACATGTTGTGGTGATACCATCGCCATCCCAGATTACTCTTTTATGAGGATCATGGCATGTTATACATGTATAACCTCGCGAAGCATGTCCTGTTGCTACAAACTCATCCCACTGTTCATGATGTCTGATAAAGCCGCCGCTGGAATTAATAGGATCTGTGTAACTTCTGTTATGGCATGTACCGCATAAGAAGTTTACATCATCTGTTGTGTCAGGCATCTGAACAACACCGTCAATTGATAGTCCACCTAAACCATTATCCAGGTGAGCATATTCATAAACCCTGTCAATATTATCAACTGTTGGACCGCCAACATGGTCTCCACCAGGGCCGTGGCATGCTTCACAACCAATACCACCTTCACTGAATGTACCAAGACCATCTACTCCGTCGAGCCATGTTCCTGTTGTATCACCACCGGTGGTATGACACTTGAAGCAGCTATAATTGTATATTGTTTCCTGGGTAGGATGATAATTTCCCCAGCTATGAAATTCACCACCATAGAAGTTTATCTGGTTATGTCCACCGCCAGCATCACCAAAAGAACTATTTAACGTGCCAATAAGATGTCCGTCTGTGCCAACAAAGCGGGCTTTCCAGCCAAATCCGCCAATAACGCCGGCCACATCTGCCCAGGTGTGCGATCCGTCGCCTAAGCTATCCATCCAGGTACTCTGGAAATTTGTAACAAACTCCGGATATGTGGAAATGAGTCACCGGGAACCACGTTAAATTTGTATGGGTGACCGGAATCGATCCAATCATTGTACATTCCCGAATGGCAGGTTACGCAGTTTTCGGATCCAACATATTCCTGGGCAAAAGCTGAACTGCTGAATAAAAACGCTGCAGTAATAATAAGTAATAAATTTTTCATCCTTCCTCCTTAAAACAATTAAGATCATTTAGGCTTAATATACGAACACAAAATTGTAATATTCAGAAAACAATGATGAAAAATTTTTCATATTCTGAACATAAATCTATTATATATTTGTTTTGAAAGGCAAAAATGGATTTAAGGATACTTATTGCTGATGATGAACAATCATTAGCTCAATCATTAAAAAAAAGTTTCTTGGCCAACGGTATTAAGGCTGATCTGGCTTTTGATGGTGTTGAGGCATTAAGTATGCTTGATAGTTTTAATTATGATTTACTATTGCTGGATTGGCGTATGCCTAAAATGACCGGATTAGAAGTTTGTAAACATTTACGAACAAATGAGAATAAAACGCCCATAATATTATTAACAGCCCTGGAGGAGATTTCTAATAAAATAGAAGCTTTAAACCATGGTGCTGATGACTATATCACAAAGCCATTTTCATTTGATGAAGTACTGGCCAGAATTCGGGCTATTTTAAGAAGAAGTAATATTGTAGAAAATAAATTGCATTTCGATATATATGAAATCAATCTTTTAAACCACTCCATGCAAACTGAAAAAGGAGAATTGAGATTTACTGAAAAAGAGTTTGAAGTGTTGCATTACATGGTGAAAAACAAAAATGAAATTATAGACAAAGAACAATTTGCTAAAGAGGTTTGGCAATTGAATTTTTATCCGACAACAAACTATATTGAAGCCACAATTAAAAATCTTCGTAAAAAACTAGAAGAATACACCGGCAAAAAATATATAAAGACAATTTATGGAGAAGGATACACTTTTATTGAAAAATAGCCGGCCATTTTTTACCAATACCACCAAACGAATTGCTTTGTGGAATATCTTAGTCATTCTCATTGTATATCTTTTATTTAATGTATTTTCGATAATTATCCTTGAGTTTCAATTAGTAAAAAATCTCGATGCGAACATTGAACATGAAATGGAGCATATTCTGCACAGCTTTAAAATAGAGAAAGATTCTTTAATAATTAATAATCCAGCAGAATTTGAAGAATCAGATTTAGTTGATGTTACTGACTCGCCATTCTTTTTACAGGTATATAAACGCGACGGAAAAATAATTTTACATAGTAAAAATATTCATAAATTTTCCAAAATCCCCAAAATATACCCGAACTTAAAGGGAGAAAAAGTTTTTTCGGATATTGAAGTATCTGGCAACGATTTACGAGCAGGATACAGCAATGTATATGATGAAAACGGTAATTTTTACGGTTATATACAATTGTCAACTTTAAAAGCTGTAACACGGGGGATAGAGAAGGAAATTATTTTATTCAACCTGTTTTCATTTCCTGTTTTTTTCATTTTTATTGTTGGCATCAGTTTTTATTTGGCAAAAAGAAGTTATGACCCTATTAATAAAATAATTGATCTGGCCAATACAATAAGTGCAACAAATTTGCATCAACGCCTTGAATATACACTTGATAAACGGGATGAATTAGGACGTTTACAAGACACCCTGAATATGCTTTTTGAGCGATTGGAAAAACAGGTGCACCAAATATCAAATTTTACGGATAATGCTTCACATCAGCTAATGACGCCGTTAACAATTATTAATACAGAGGTAGAGTATATACTTAATCACAAAGATCCAAAAGATGAGGTAAAAGAGTCTTTAAATGTTTTAAAGGAACAAACACAAAGATTGATTCATGTTGTTAAAACATTACTTCTCATTTCCAAAAGCCAGCAGGATCAGCAATCCGGGCGCACTGTTTTTAACCTGTCGCAAACAATAAAAAGCGAAATTGGGAAGCACCACGCATCAGATAAAATAACATCTGTTATTACAGATAATATTTTTGCCAAAGGAAATAAGGATAATTTCCTGCTGGCGATTAGTAATTTGATTGATAATGCCTTAAAATATTCACCCAATGATAAAGAGATAACGATCAGGGTTTTCTCAAAAAATTCAAGAATCAAAATTATGGTTGAAGACAGAGGAATAGGCATACCAGAAAATGAGAAAAAATATGTGTTTGAAAGATTTTACAGAACAAAAAAAAGCATCAATTCTGCAACCGCCGGATTTGGTTTGGGTTTAAGTTTAGTTGATTCAATTATATCAAATATGGGCGGCAAGATTGCCATCGAGGATAACACACCAAAAGGTACAAAGTTTATAATAACACTTAACGCATTAAGAATATCATAAAAGAAGGCAATCCACTGTTGAATTGCCTTCGTAGAATTTAAGCTAACTGCTTTTCCACTTTTAATACATCTTTAAAGGTTTGTTCCAGTTGTTCTTTTGGGAGCGCGCCCATTGCCATTTGCGGTTTGTCATCCATTGGTATAAATAATAAAGACGGTATACTTCTTATACCAAAAGCGGCAGCCAGTTCCTGCTCCTGTTCCGTATTAACCTTGTAGATGTCAATCTGACCTTTATACTCTTCAGCTAATTCTTCAATAATAGGAGCAATCACCTTACAGGGCCCGCACCAATCCGCATAAAAATCAATAAAGGCCGGTTTATCCCCTTCGAACTTCCATTCCTTGTTTTCTTCATAGTTGAACACTTTTTCTATGAATTCCTGTTTTGTTAAATGCTTAGCCATGATTACCTTTCTTTTAAAATCTTTATTTCGTTTATCTGTTTTAATATGATGGATAATTTAGAAATAAGTTACAAATTCCGTATTATTGAAGATTATTTTGTTTAAAACTTTAAAAATGATATCTGTCATAGAAAAACAGTATCTAATGATCTTATAATAGCCATCCAATGTCTTACCAATAAAAAGAGGTAATATGACTAAATATATTTTTCTTTTCATGATTTTGTTTTCATTGTTATTGGTCTTGGCCTGTAGCGAAGACGATGGATCTGCAACACTGCAACCTGAATTTTCACAGATTTATTCTGAAATATTAAGTAACAGATGCGCTACAAGCGGTTGTCATGTCAGCAGCCATCCTAACCTGGATATGAGTACGCAACAAATAGCCTATAACAATCTTGTTAATGTTCAAAGTTCTCAGGTGTTGGACTATGTTGAACCGAATGAACCGCTAAACAGTTACATGTATTTAAAAATAATTGGCGATGCATCGATTAACGGTTTTCGCATGCCGCGCAATGGTCCGCCGTATTTATCTGAAGAAGAAGAAGATGTTATTCATGATTGGATCTTAGCCGGGGCGTTAAATAATTAGATGAAATCGTTAAGAATTATCTTTTATATATTGCTTGTCTTTATCATACCGGCAATTTCAAATGACTGGCAGGTTGATAAAAAAGCGGATAATAAAGTTACCTTCTATTCAAGTACATCACTTCTGGATTTTGAGGGTAATACGGATAAAATCGATGGTTATATCTATTGGAAGGGTGATGAAGTTTTTGGTGCCGACAATGAAATTTATTTTGAGGTTCCTTTAGCTACATTCGAAACGGGGATCGGAAAACGCGACAGCGATATGCGTGAAGATGTTTTGCATACAAACACGTATCCAATAGCCTCATTTAAGGGTAATTTCAAAAAGGTTGATAAGATCGGGTCTGATTATCAGGTTATTGTCAAAGGCGAAATGTCTCTTCATGGAATAGCCAAAGAAGTTGAAATACCCGGTAAAATATCGATGTCTAAGGATAATATGAATGTTAGCTGCAGCTTTATAATTCTTTTACAGGACTATCTGATTGAGGCTCCTTCATTGGTAGCATTTATAAAGGTAGCCCAGGAAATAAAAATAGAACTAAATTTTAATCTAAAAGAGGCACAATGAAAAAAATTATCTTTCTATTAATCCTGCTTCCATTCATTCTAACAGCTCAATCAAAATGGAAAAGAGATCAATCAGCAATCACAACGGATTTAAATCTATTTCATTCCAGCCAAACGGCTAACCTGCCAACAACATCAATGTTAGGGCAAGGTGATTTTTTATTTGAAATATCACACAGGTTTGGCTTGATATCAGGCGGATACGATGAACTTTATGGATTTGACGGACCGGTTAAAATGCGTATTTCTCTCGGGTATGGATTGCTGGATAATTTAATGCTAAGCATAGGACGTTCGAATATTTTAGATAATTTAGATATAGTGGCTAAATATAAAATTATTGATTTTGATCATAAAGATATGCCCTCTGCTTTGGCCGTAAATGCTGCAATTGCCTTAAACAGTGAGCCAAGTCTGAATTTAGAGGCATTTAATACGAATTTTATGCAGTATTATTTACAGCTGGTTTATAACGTGATGTTCCTGGATAAAAAATTAGGAATCGGGGTTGTTCCATCTGCTGTTTATAATAGTTATATATTTGCCGGCCGCCAAGATTTGGGGAAAAAGACAACAATAACTTTGGGCACCTATTATCAATACTATTTTGACCGCAGGTTCAGTATTTGGGCAGAATTTAATCCGGTTCTTTCCGGATTTAGTAATAGTGTGTTTGATAATAGAATTTC
>CAVRRG010000061.1:0-19794 GCA_963723365.1 Calditrichota bacterium
TGGTTGTCCGGATCCCATCTTGTGGCAGCAGGGTTTTCGATTAATTTATTTGTTATGCCATAATCAACAAAGGTAGCCCAACCTTCATCCATCCAGGCATATTTTGATTCGTTAATTCCCATATAAAATGGAAAGTAGGAATGAAAAATCTCATGAGCGGTAAGCGCGATTAAATAGTTTTCCTTGTTTGGGAACTCTGCCATCTCTTCATTATACACAGTCCAGTTATTGACCATCATCGGGTATTCCATTTCTGAGAGACCATTAAACACGGTTATCTGTGGAAAAGGGAAGGGCACTGCCGGAAAAACGAAAGACATATATTCAATAGAACGGCGGGCAATGTCTGTTACTTTATAAAAATCGTGTGCATCTTTGTTATAAGCAACATCAATAAACACCCTTGTTCCGGAAGTTGTATCCACAACAAGGCTGGTTGCATCCCACAGATAATGATCACTCGTGGCAAAGGCAAAATCAGAGACGTTTTGTGCCTTAAACTGCCAAAGGTTCATACTATTATGCATTGTAATATCTTTTTGCAGCGCTTCGCTGGAATCAACAATATGCACAATTTTATTGGAGGTTGCAGCCGATTGAAAGCGCTTGAGATACTTTTTCTGTAACACTTCAGCAGGATTTTGCAGCAAGCCTGTTGCCCATACAACAAAATTATCAGGAACGGCGATGCTGACATCAAATTCACCAAAATCATTGTAAAATTCGGCATCGCCCTTGAAATGAAAATCATCCCAGCCATCGATATCATCATAAACGGCAATGTGCGGAAAAAAGTAGGCGATAAAAAAGGTTGTGGAGTCTACGCCGCCTGTGCGGCCATGAGAGCCCTGGTTTACAAAATAATGCCACTTGATATTAATCGGAACCTGTGTTTTGGGTGCAATAACTTCATCTAAAATGATTTTGAGATTCGTTGGTCCATAGACAATCTTTGTATTTTCCTTAGCAGTATCCACGGCAGTTTTATTGATGGTAATATTTTGAATTGTCACTCCATCACTTTCATCACTATATGCCACAACCTCATCCCGAATTTGACCCTTCTTAAAAAAGTTGGCAAAAAGATGAATGTACATTTCCTTTAAGGTGTCCGGGCTGTTATTAAAATAAATAATTTCAGCCTCTCCCTGCAGGAGCCTGCTACTGGGATTAAAGTCAATATTCATTTTGTAATTCGCGTGGTTTTGCCAGTATTTCGAACCCGGTATACCATTCATCGACCGTGTTTGATTTACGTAAGCTTTTTGAATATTGCGTGAAATGTATAATGCCGAATCTTGGGCGAATGTATTTGTGCAAAATACCGCGATTGTGAGAAAAACAAATAGGGGCTTGAATCGTTTTTTCAATTTAGACTTCCTTTCTCATATACTTTTGCGGCTAAACTAACAATGTAATATGCTTATTTCTTATTTATTCGTAAAAGTTATCTTCCAGGCGCCACGAAAATCATTAAGCGCGAAACCAGTGGCCAGATCATTGGGATAACGTTCCCTTATCTTTGCTAAGGTCTCATTAGAAATATCCTTATCCGGTGCGCCGTGACATTTTAAACAGGCTTCTTTGGCAACAAAAATAGGTTGATAATATTCAATGTGTTTTTCGAAAATGAAAACATGTGGCTTTAATGATTTGCCATTCAGAAAATCTTCCTGATAAAGATTTAGCTGCTCTATTTCTTTTTCAGTCTGCGGCATATCTATCGGGTTACGGTATTTATGGGCAATCCGCTTAATCTGACAATTGTATAATTGAGATAGACTGTCCTTAAGAAAGAGGGCATTTATACTGCAAAATTCAATAGCATATTGCGGACCGCCTTTTTCCAGTGCATTGGAAACGTTTTTTAATAACTCGCTTTGGGTAAGAGATGCAACCTCTTGACCCTTTATCAGATATTTTTGCCTGATTATCTCTTGATCTTGAACACAAGATAAGATCATGTACAGAGATAAGAATAGTGCTAAATCACGCATTTTTTTATTCTCCTTAATTGCTTAATTTTGATAAGAAAATAGAATTGTCAATGCAAAGGGTATCCTCAATTGCAAAATTTAAAAAATTATTTCTTTTTCTTTGATGCAAAGATTGATGCGGAAAAACCACCGACGCCAAGGAAAAAACCAAAATCATACCATCCACCATTATTATAGATGGCATAAATTGCCGTTGACTCATCAAATAAAGACACCACCCATGCAACGGGAAAGATAACGCCATGCCAAAAACCGTACCAGAATCCAACCTTTGGATAACTTACTGCTTGTTCCAGAGATACATAATCTGCGCATCCGCAAAGAATAAATAACAATAGTAAGCTGATTAAATATTTCATATCTGCTCCTTAATGGCACTTATGATCAAATTCATTTCTTTGGTCTGTGTAATTAGCTTAACCCTGAAGCCGCCAGCAGTCCTCCTATGATAAATGCTAAAACCCACCAGCTATAGGCAAACCAGGTATAATTTTGCAGTCGTTTTGAAAGCGGTGCACTCTTTCTTTTACTTATCCAGTGTCGCCAAATAAAAATTGTCTCCACAATCATTGCAGACAGGGCGGAATACCCGATAATACCATGCGGTGTGATAGACATATTTTGGGAACCGATTATCATGAGAATTGTGGCAGATATATCCAGAAAAAGTCCTATGTTAAGTATTGTTAACACCCATGGCGTCAGAATACCTTGTTTGGGTTTTGTGAAGACAAAGAGAGAATAGGCTATAAGAGCAAATGTAACGGTAATCGTTCCCGCTATTAATATCGAATTCAAATTGGCATCCCCTTTTTATTCGTAAACATAAAAATTAAGGTTGAATCCTTTTTCATGCAAAGCAAAAGCAATTGAGCAAACAGGCGGTGCTTCCGGCTGACCATTTCCTATTTTGCAGATACGAGGACAGAGAGTACACAGAACTTTATTGTTTTTCGAACCTTTGATTGGCTCCCACCATTTTGCTATTGGGCTATTCATAATCTCAACTCTATTGCTTCTTCATAACCAAAATGCGGGACTTCCAAAGTGCGCTCAGCAGGGAAAAAGCCAAACCTATCAGAGCAATGATAAACAGGAGCCAATTGAAAGAGGTTGGCCTGATAGCGCTGATGGCCGCAATACCTTCCGCTAATGCGTGCAGAGTGTCAAACATGAATACATACAGCATTAATAGTATACTGACGCCAGCAACACTCCACTCGAGTAACGTGAATCGAAGCACTTCGCCGCGCTCTGTTTTAAAGACAGCTATCACCCCGCCAGCTATCAGCAACAGTGCGATAAGAATAGGTGACAGAACTGGTCCCCACCAGGTTAGCGGTATCAGGAACAGCACATCCCAATCGAGAAGCGAACCCGGCCAGCCGATAAAGATGTTCAACCAGACATAATAGAAAATGTCCCACAGTCCAAAAGTGAAAACGGCATATCCTATCCTGGCCTGCTTTGTTTGTCCAGCGATCCAGCCCATAATCACCAGCATTATCAAAGTACTTGCCTCACGGCCAATCTCGATTAAAATGTATTTATCCGGTTCCTGAGGAAAATCCTGTAACAGATTTTCTATCCCAAATACAGCTCGCAAATAAACTACTACGGCCGATTCGACATAGGCCATGGCAATGGCAAACAGACCCACAACTATCAGTTTTTTTCGTGTTTGCTCCATTTCTCAACAGGCTCCTTATTCAGATCTTGCATCTTTGAGCTATTGACGGGCGCTTCTTTACTGTCCCGCCAAGTGAGCGTTTAGTGCCTTTTTTAAGCAGCACCTCTTTTTATAGCCAGCAACTTGTATGTTTATAAATCATTTTGGGGCTCTTTTTTACTCAACAGGCTGACAAACAAAATAACCAGTACAGCACCAGAAAATGCCGGAATCAATTCATATATACCGGTCGCTTCTTTTAGCCATAGTTTCCAAACAATTGTTATGAGTGTCCCGGCGATCATACCGGCGATAATTCCTGCTTTTGTTGTCCGCTTCCAGTAAAGAGAAAAAATTAATGCCGGTCCAAATGAAGCTCCCAACCCAGCCCAGGCAAAAAGAACCAGCCAAAATACCAAATCCTGCGCAACGTAAGCGAGAACGACTGATGCAATCCCGCATAGAATAACAACAATACGGCTTATTCTTAGTTTCTCAACTTCTTCTATCTCTTTCTTTTTTCTTAAAACTTTCTCGTAGATATCACGCACAAACGTTGATGCTACAACAAGTAGCTGTGAATCTGCGGTGGAAAGAATTGCTGCAAATATTCCGCCAACAAGCAAACCATAAAAAACAGTCCCGAAATATTGCGACGATAACATAAGGTATATCATCTCCGGATCACTGTCCGGCAGAGCATTAACGTCAGGAAACACTGTCCTGCCAAGCAAACCTATGCATATAGCGCCCATACCTAAAACTATGTTCCAAATGGTACCGATTACTGCTGAATATGTCAGGTTTTTCGATTTATCAATAGACATGTAACGTATAACAATGTGCGGTTGTCCGGGTGAACCAAGTCCAATACCAACAAAACCAATTATCAGGCCCATGCTAAGTGAGAAAGGATTGATCATTGATGGATTGAGGTTATTCAGGAGATCGAATAATATAGCGATACCGCCCAAAGAGATTATGCCGACCACAGGCAGAACAAGCAATCCAATCAGCATAATCACCGCCCGCACAACATCGTTGTAGGCAACCGCCACAAAACCACCGAGCACCATATAAACGAGAATCAATAATCCCGAAATAACAAGTGACAGTTCCATTGATAAATCGAGAGCTGTTGCAAGTGTTTTAGCCCCTGCATTAAATTGCGCGGCAACGTATGCCGTCATGAACAATGTTATGATTATGGCACCCGTTATTCTGATCAATTTTTTATTATCATTGAAACGGGAATCGAAATAATCAAGCAGGGTGATAGAATCCATGACTTGTGTTTCGTCGCGCAGCTTCTTACCAAGGTAAACAAATTGAAATGCTTCAACAGTTATGTAACCGATAATCGCCCAAACAGCACCAGTACCCAGCATATAAGCCATTCCGCTTACACCGAGTACAAGCCATGATGATCGACCGGAAGAGACAGCCGACAGGGCAACAACGATTTTGTTCATCATCCGGCCTCCAATAAAAAAATCGGATTGGTTTTTTGTTTTCAGCCAGGCAAATAATCCGATTCCGATTGGCAGCAGAAGGGTCAATAAAAATATGGTGAAGGCGAGCGGATCGCTCAGTTTGTCATACACATTCATCGAGTATATACCATTTTTCTATGGAAATATTCTTTTTTGTACTAACAAAATTAATTTTTTGGTAAATCCCATCGTCCAAGCGGGGCTTACTTTAATTTGTTGCTCTGTGTTCACCTGGTTATCGAAAGCAATCACGAATTACTCAGACTGCAGACACCTTTTCATGTCAACATATGCTGCACTGATTAGCTTTGATAAAGCCAGAGAATTTATCTTAGCTGCAGGTCTAAGCTTCACATGACGCATAAATTTGCCAGTGCCTTCCAATAAGCTGTTGGGATCGGGAAGTTCGGTGCCCCGGAAAAACCCAACATTGACATGGTTTCTGAACGCATCAACATAAACGAAAGCGGCATCGATAACGCAGGCCGCAGGGTGACCGTCATGCAGCAATTCTCGTACATCGTCTCCACAATCACGAATAACATCGAACCAATAGCGCGCAATAGTACCTAATTCACCTGATTGCTCGTTCAGCCATGCACTTACTGCAGCATCTCGTTTTAGCGGATGGTTGAACCTAAATATTTGTTTCATTGCATAAACACCCGGGGTTTGCGTAAAACTAGCATGTTTCGTCAGCCCATTTTTTAAGTAAAGCAAAAGCTTTTTGTTTGATCTCTAAATCCAAATTAATACTTTAAAATTTATAACCCCATTTTACTAAGCAAAACTTTGAACCTTTGATCTTCCCGCATATAATCGAAAATAGGATCAATATTAAGATAAGGCATGTTGGGATCGTTTACTTCAAACGCTTTTTCAAACCATATAAGCGCTTCATCGGGCATGTTAGCCCGGGTATACAATGTAGCGATTTGCCAGGGTGTGATAAATTTTGTTTTAGATTGCCGGATTTTTGACTCGGCTACCCGGCGCAGAGCCATGTGGTAACCTCCTTCCGCATAGCCGCTGTCCAGGGCAGCCAGAGATTGCAGATCGTTAGCTGCTGCATAGGAACGGCGCCATATATCAATTGCTTCTTTATACATTCCTTGCATGTGATAGGTAGTGCGCAGTGTAGACAGGGCACCCGGATTATCAGGTGCATTTTCGAGAGTGTGCGATAACTCCCTGACCGCTTCATCATAACGATGCAAATAATTTAAATCCATAGCATAGAGCCAGCGGTAAAGCGGATTAAATGGATCCAGTTGCAAGGCGCGTTTTATTTGGGGTAGGGCTTCATCCGGTCTTTTTAATATAAAAAGTACATGAGAATAATAGGCCCGCGCTTCAGCCATATTTGGATTAAGTTTTATGGCAGTTTCCAGTGCAGATAATGCAAGATCCCAGTCCCACTCATACCAGGCGGCAAGAACACCTTTCAAATAATAGACTTCAGGCAAGGATGCATCCAATTCCAGAGCTTTTGTCACAGCGGGTTGAGCATTAGCATAGGATACATCCATGGGAAGATAACCCATCTGCGCCGGCAGAGTGTTTGCCAAAGCAATACCGGTATAAGCCAGGGCGTAATCGGGTTCAAGCCTGGCTGCTAATTCAAAATACTGCAGGGCGGAGGCGCTAGATTGGCGGGTCAGTTTATATAAGTTAAATTTTCCTTTGAGATATGCCTCGAAAGCCTCGGGATTGACTTTCTTTTTTTCACTGAGGTAGGTCACTTCATCCGTTGTTAGATTAACCTCGATCTGTCTGGCAATGGCCTGCGCCACTTCACCCTGCAGCGATAAAATATCTTTAAAATTACGTTCATAGCCCTGTGCCCACATATACTTATCACTGGCAGCGTCAATCAGGCGAACGGTGATCTTAACCAATTCATTCGCTTTGACCACTGATCCTTCAACAATATAGGATACCCCCAGTTCAGCTGCGATTTCAGCGGATGATTTTTCGCTGCCCTTGTATTTCATTGCTGATGATCTGGAAATGATGCGCAAATTGTTAATTCGGGCCAGGTCGGTAATTAATGCATCGGTCATACCTTCCGTAAACCATTCTTGCTCGTCATCACGGCTGATATTTTCCAATGGCAATAGAACGATAGCCACCGGCGATGCAAGTGCATCTTTGAGCAAAACAAAATAAACGAAGATTGCTAATAAAACGAAGGCTATCGGTGCAACCCGGATAACGTATTTCCGCTGCTTGCGCCCCATTCTGAATGCAGAAGCGCTTCTCGATTTACCTGCCTGGATATCTGTGATTGTATCATTCAGAGCTTCCCACATTTCCTGCATTGACAGGAAACGTTTTTCCGGATTTTTACTGAGTGCCCTGTCAATAATTTTTTCCACCTGCAGTGGAATATCAGGACGAATTTTACTGATGTACTCCGGGTCTTCATTGACGATTGAATACATCAGGGCTTGTTCATATTCACCCCTAAAGGGGTGCTCAGTGGCAAGCATTTCATATAAAATAACCCCCAGGGCCCATATATCAGTTCTATGATCAATCTTCTGTCCCATTGTCTGTTCGGGCGACATGTAAGCAATGGTGCCCACCGTTGTTCCGGCCCGCGATAGTACGCTTTTTCCAAGGAACTTTACCAATCCAAAATCAATAATTTTTAGTACATTATCGCTACTGAACAGGATGTTGGCCGGTTTGATATCACGGTGCACGATATTTTTTTCATGGGCCTTTTGCAGTCCCTCAGCAATAGACATGGCAATTTTGATTACCTGCTCTATAGTCAGATCGTCTTGCTTAATCTTGTCCAACAGGGTGCCGCCATCATAATAACCCATGGCGATAAACGGATATTCTTCGTTTTCATTAATTTCAAATATGGAAGCTATATTGGGATGATCGAGGGAGGAGGCCGCCTGTGCCTCATTGACGAACCGGATGCGTGTCTCTTCGTCTTGAATAAGTTCATGTGGTAGAAACTTTAAGGCCACCTTGCGTCTAAGTTGGAGATCCTCTGCCAGGTAGACTTTGCCCATCCCACCTTCTCCCAGTTTTTCAATAACTTTGTAATGTGAAATGGTTTTACCAATCATTCTATCCTACCTTTAAGAAAGCAAGGTGCTCAAATAAGCGCAATAAGTTAACAAGAGAGGGCAGTTTGCACAAGGAATTCATCACCCACGCCTTGCTGAAGTACTTGGTCAGGTCCTATCGACTGAGTTATACGGCGCACCAAAAGCTAGGACCAGCTCCATACTTTTTTGAGCGGCGACGAAATGTTGCTTCTGGTGAATGTATCCACTACCACTGAATTCGCTGATCCTATTATTTTCATCTGTCGTCCATCGTTTGTGGTCCCAGCCGTGGTTCCAAAACTCAACCGAATCAGAAGTGTTAAGTTGCCTCAACCAGTTGAAATATTCGTTATTATTTTCAGCAAGAGATTCATAGTTGATCCCTGCTGATACCTTTACGCGCTTCTTTTTGTTTAGGGTAAAAAAGCGATTCCATTTGGCCGTTATACCCCTCAAATCATCGGTCTTGATGATGGCAATTTTTCCGGATGCATCCTGTGCAATGGATCGCGGCGAGGCAGCCAGAACCGCAATAATTATAAAGATTAACAGTCGCTTCATACCTGGGATCCTTTCATAAATTTAGATGTATCCCTCTATATTGGCAATGTAACGGGTCAGTTTCCAAGCAATCTTTTCGCTCGCTCCAGGTTGCTCAGGGCATTACCGTGGTTGGGATTTGCTGCCACAGCCCGCTCGAATAAGTCCATCGCGGCTTCAAGATTGCCGCGTTGCGCGAGCATTATTCCAAGATTGTTACAGGCATTGGCGTTTTGGGGCTCTATTTCAAGTGCCCTCCAGTATGTTCTCTCGGCCTGTTCCTTGTAGCCAAGGTCCGTAAGTACAAGGCCCAAATAATAGTACAGGTCTATCATTGTCGAGTCAAGTCGGGCAGCGCTTTGCAGCTCCTGCAGTGCCTCTGAATTGCGACCGTTGTGGGCGAGGATAATACCATGAGTCTTGCGGACCTCAGCGATTTCTGGCATGAGCCTTGCTGCTTTCTCGGAATAGTGCAGTGCTTCCTCATAACGACCACTGCGTGTTAATACGGTCACCATTTGAAACAGTGTATGATGATCTGTAGTTATCGACGCAGCACGTTCAACAAGTCGCAGAGCTTCCTCCTGCTTTCCCGCCCAGGTCATTACCCGTGACAGGTTCGTCAGAGCCATAGCGTTGGCAGCCTCGTCAACGTTGCTCTTAACGCGCTCGCTGATTTTTGAAATGACTGTAGCATCCCAGGTAGACACGGGTGTGGCAACCCCCATCTTAATCATTTCATCGACTATCGCCAGGCCCAGCATACGATTGGCATCTATCGACGGATGAACGTGGTCAAGGAAATACTCCTCACCCGGAATGCCGTCTGGAGAGCTCTTCTCGATCATGCGGGCGAAGTCCACCAGACCCTCGCCATTTTCAAGGGCCACCTCGGCGACGATGCCAGGCATCGGGCGTGAGGGCGCGCAATGGGGCTATGTCTTCATCGCGTGCAGCGATGAATGCACGGCGGGCCTCATCTATCTTGCCCAGCGCAAGCAGTGCTCTTCCCTTGAGGAACAGGAGTTCAGCATCCCGCGGGTCGATTGCAGCGACTGAATGGCGAGATCCGCGGCCCGTTCGGTTATCTTTATTATCCAGGTGCTCGGTGATGGACTGTTTGAGCAGACCGATCTGATTAATACTTGCCTCATCCAGACCGGCGCTCGGTTCAGCCTTGAAGGGCGAAAAGTCGCCGATGTTGGAAGCGGGTGTGACAAAAATTATCCCTGCGCCTGACTTTTGTCCGATGTGGCTCCATACGCTTCAGGCTGACCCGAAAGTGCTCGAGCACGGCATCGCGCATCGCGTCATCTCGGTGATAGTCCTCTGGCCCGACAGAGTTGTCCAGCACGGCATCGACCTCTGTCTCAAGCACGTCCTTCCTCGTATAGATGACGTCGGAGAGCAGGCTGTATAGCCTGAGCCGCGAAGCAAGTGATGCAAGGTTTCTCATAAATTCGGGTGTTTTTAGCAGCCGGTCGTACGTTCGCTTCTCCAGGAACTCGTTGTGTCCAGTATAGATGACAAATAGGTCGGGTTCGTGGCGGACAAGCGTCTC
The DNA here is from genome assembly GCA_963723365.1 of Calditrichota bacterium. Lineage (GTDB taxonomy): Bacteria > Calditrichota > Calditrichia > Calditrichales > J004 > CAVRRG01. The sequence goes on from CAVRRG010000061.1 coordinate 10,332, forward strand.
CATGAGACGCACAACACGGTAGCTCGCGTAGCTGATGCCACCCGCGTTGATTACTTCCCACTTTCTACCTGGATCTACGGCCGGAAGGAATGCGCGCAACCAGCCACAGAAAGAGGTTCTATCATCGTAGGGCCGTCCATAGGTCGTCGAGCCTCCAAGACAGAAGATCCGTGTAACACCCTTTGCCTTGCGCACTGGGAACTGCTGGTAATTGAACCAGTCCATCTTGGTATTTGCCGTCCCGAATACGGGCTCTCCATCTGTCGAACTCATCTCAACGAAAAGAGGCGAGTAACCGGCAAAGCCGACGTACGGATCAGTTTGCTCATACAAAGGCTCCACACCTGCTATCCACAGGATGCCCTCAAGAGCGAGAAAAAAAAGCAGTGCCACGGCTAGTCCAACAGCAATTTTTTTGACATTCTTAATCATTTAATTCTTTAACCTCCCCATTACCTCATTGGAATTTTACACCGTTTTACCAAAAGAGCGGTTCAAAACTGCATCGCCCAAAGCGGGTTAGACCAAAGCATTTTATCAGCCAATTTTATATATATCTGTGAACTTTTTTCTTGTATTTTTGATATGCTTCTTTAAAACGATTCTCTAAAAATGCTTCTTCACCCTTAATAATAAAATGATATATAATGATACTATAAATACCCAGGATTAAAACAAAAATATTAGCAATAAACAGTATTGCTGATAATGTAAACATATTAAAGCCTATATACATTGGGTTTCTGCTGATACCGTAAAGTCCTTTTGTTATAAATTGAGTAGCCTCTTTGGGAAGTCCTAACCTTGTTGAATTACCAAGGTTTAGCAGGCTTATAAAAGTTAAGACTAATCCAAGGCCTAAGATACCAACAGCAATCCATTGCTGGAGATGTATTTGCTGCAAATCATTGGTAGAAAATAATGACATTAAAAGCAGCACCCAAACTATATATCCAGAGATTTTACCTGAATAAAACAAAACTGGATTAATTGCTGGCTTTCCTAGGTTAAGAATCATTATACGCTCATTTGACTAACGGGAATTACTTAGCAATTTCTTCAAACAATGAAGATTGCAGACCGGAATTTGTCATTTAACGTTCCAATTAAGTGCTATTTCTTTTCATCCGGCTTTATTTATCTAATTTTTCTCGACCTTTTTTCAGATAGTATTCAAATACAGAATGACATAAATATTATAAATAAATCAAATTAATAATCAAAACCCTGCGACATATATACTGTTAAGGCCAGAATTGAGCGGCTCAGTGCCGCGGGCAGCATGCGCCCCGGAAGATTGCCGGGTAATTGGTTGTCGCATTGTTTAACACCTATTCAGCGCTTTCATAAATCCTAAAGATTTGAATAGGCAACTGATCACTCTTTTTATCATGCGATAACCCGCTGCACGCATTTCACGCTCGACATCTGCGGCACGACTGGCATGGTCTTTACACACGAACAGGCTGAGAACCCCGGTCAACTCTTCGTTGAGTTCAATCACTGCCACACGCCCGCCTGGTGAAAGATCGCGCAGAAGGTTCCGGAAGTAGGATTCTCTGTTTTCGATTTCCCGGACCCATTAATTAAAAACATAACGGTGGTTTGCAGCTGCCCCGCTAAGGTTTTTTCTCTAGGTATAGTATGCACAATAACTTTACTCATAAATCTCAAGAAAAAGATTTTCAGCCGCAACACTGCCGATAAGAATCATCTCTGTCCCTTCCCTAATGGGTAACTCCGGATCAGGGCTGAACTGCGTTCCGTTCTCATCAACAATGGCAACCACATTGCATCCGGTTTTTTGACGGATGCCTGAATTGGCCAGAGTTTTTCCCGCCAGGGAGGAGGGAACTTTTATTTTAAACACATCCAAACCTTCAGTGACCATTAAAATATCACTGCGATCCAGCAGGTTAAATATGGTATTGGCCCCCATTGAGGCATAAGACATTACAAAATCAGCGCCGGCCCTGTGCATTGTTGTTACATTTCTTTCCAGTGTGGCGCGGCTGATAATCTGGATATCAGGTCTAAGGCGGCGGCAATAAATCACCAGATAAATATTGAGGTCATCATCATGAGAGGTAATAATCGCTGTGGGGGCTTTTTTGATTCCGGCTTTTTCTAAAACCTCAAGATCGGCAGCGCTTCCCAGTATATGCTTGCCATCATCAATGATCCGCTCCGGTAATTGTTCTACGATGCGATAGTCAATATCACGCTTTTGCAGCACACGGCTGGTTGCCCGCCCAACGCGTCCACCGCCAATGATGATAACCGGATCAGTGATCGTGTGATAAATACAAAACAATTCGTCGTATTTTCGAAGCTGTTGTCGTGAGCCGGCCAGCACTAAAACCGTATTGTGAGTAATCTGCATTTCCGGTTCGGCTATCTGGAATTGGCCCCGCTCCCAAATTCCGATAATTGTTACACCTGCCTGTTTCCGTAGTTGGCTCTCCTTGATGGTTTTTCCAATCAGTGGTGTACCAGTAACATTGGCTTCGGCAATAAAAAGTGAATCGAGGTTGCCTATCTTATGTGCCATTGCATCAACGCCGGTGGTTCGACGAGCCAGGGATTGTCCCATCATTTCATCCAGGCGCAGAACATGTGTGCTGCCGGCCAGCTTTAAAATGTCTATTGATGCAGAGTTCCTCGCAGTAGCAATTATTGGTACGGATTCTGATATACCTCGCACAGTGGAGACAACATTGGTGTTGATTTCATCACTGCGCGTTGTAACAACCATGGCCGCCTTTTCTGCCCTGATTTTCCTGTAAGTTTCCGGGTCATCTAACTCACCCACAACTACTTTTACATCCAGATCTGAAAGTTTCAGAGCTTCCTCTAATTCCGGAATCAGCACCACATATGAATAATTATACCGTTTTAGCTTTTTAATCAAGGTGCTGGTAACCGGGCCGTAAAATGTCATGATTACATGACCCGATGTATCTTCAGGCAGTTCCCGGGGCGCACGAGCAGCTGACTGTGCTTCCATCCAGGGTGCGTAAAAAAACTGGATGAAGGTGAATGGCAATAGAATTAGCAAGAACAAAACCCCGGATAGCAGAACACCTATTGAGAATATGCGTCCCAAATCGCCGTGGAAGGTAATATCACCAAATCCCAGCGTCGACATAACAGTTAATGTCCAGTAAAATCCGGTTATCCAGCTATAATCACGACCTTCCCAAGCCATGATGTAGTGAAAAAGGACACTGTATACCGTAATCAATATGCTAAGCGCCAGCAAAAAACGCACTAAAATCCAGAGATTTCTTGTGCTGGGGCGGCTTTGCAGAAAGTGAGTAAATTGTGCCGGAAAAAATTGCATAATACAAAAGCTCTCTTATACCTGTTTAAAATGCTTCTATTTAGGTTGAAAGGGCATCCGTCTTTTTTGCCCGATCATCCTTTGCGTGTGCTGTTTGACTCAGCTAATTGGTGTTATTGCTATGCCGAATTACGGCTGGCATTAATATTACCGTATAGCGACCGTTCCACGATTTTTTCGTAGGTTTTCTTATTTTTCGAATCCTGCTCAATTTTCTGCAATGCATATTGCTGGATAACGAGTAAAGGCAATACAATCCTTTCTCTTATTATAATCGAGTTCCTGGAAATGGGTTCTTCCTCCATTAAAATTTTATAATCTGAAATAAGCAATACCATTTCTTTTGCAAGCTTGTATTCTTCATATAAAATGTTCCAGAATTCTTTGTATTCCGGATCATCGGCAATATAGGCCGTCAATTCAAAATAACACTTCGATAGGGACATCATACTGTTGAGGATCAGCGCTTTAAAAAAAGCGACTTCCTTAAACAGATTTTTTAATGCATCCAGTTTACCATCCAGCACCAGAGACTGTATTGCTGTTCCAATACCGAAATAGCCCGGTACATTTTGCCTTAATTGGCTCCAGGAGCCTACGAATGGAATTGCCCGCAAATCTTTTAATTCCAGTTTATCCTTATTTCCTCTCTTTGACGGCCGGCTGCCGATATTTGTTTGACTGTAATATTTCAGCGTACTTTTATTTTCCAGGTAGGGTACAAACATTTTATGATTTTTTAATTCATTGTATTTGTTAAAACTTATTCTTCCCAGTTCGCCGATAAGTTCGCCTCGCCTCAGCGGATATCGTATTACCTTTTTCAACTAAATTATGAGATAAGCCGGCAGTAAGCAGTTGCTCGCAGTTATGAATGAAGTGCTCCTTTGTTCCATACTTGCTGGTAATCGTCTGCCCCTGAATCGTGAGCTGGATGGCGTGGTTGGCAATGTTTCGGCTTTGTGCGGCATAGAAACGGTGCGTTTTTCCGCCGCCGCGTGCAGGAGGTCCGCCACGGCCATCAAAAAAAATCGGCTTTATAGCATATTGCTCACAAACTGCGGTCAGATTTTCTTTCGTTTTAAAGATGGACCAGTTGGCCTGAAGATAGCCGCCATCTTTCGTCCCGTCGGAGAATCCAAGCATGATCGTTTGTGTATCGGATCGCTGTGAAATGTGGGAACGGTATTCCAGAATTTCAAATAACCGGCGCATAATCGATTCCGAATTTTTCATGGCTTCCATTGATTCGAACAGGGGAATAATATCAATTGGAATCACACTTTTATCCCACCGCGCACCAGCGGAACAATGCGAAGACAAACAGAACCGAGAAAATATCTTCCGAATTACTTATTATATAACGGTTGCAGCCTTCAGCGCCATTTTTATCCTGAATTTGTTTGATTTGGATAATAGTCTCTATGGTATCTTTTATCCAGATCGTCGTCAAACAGTTCTGCCCGTACGTCGATTTTTTCCCGGGTGAGAATTGAAATTAATTCCTCTTCGGAAAGCTCAGTAAGACTGTTTCGAAATCAGATTTTGATTTTTAAGGATTGTCTCAACGGTTTGTTTATGAACACTGTGGTTCTGGCGGATATCCAGAACAGCAAAGTGTGTTCTAAAAATATTCACCTTATCGATGAGATTTTCAAGCTCTTCGAGGTACAGGCTATTGTATTTATCAGTGATTGTTTTTTTTATTTGATATAACGGATCGATGATCTCTTCATAAGATACCTTCTTTTCAGCATCGAACATTGCCAAATAAATCCTGCTCCGCAATTCATCTATAATATTATCAACTCCCCTGAAGGTCAGTTTTTGCTGCAAATTTTTTATATCCCGGTAATAACATTTCATAAGAGCCATGCGCAATTCATCAGCTACTGCCATTGTTGTTTCCGATGTAACAAAAGGATTACCGTCGCGGTCTCCCCCCGGCCAGAATCCGAGCTGAATGATATTGTAATTATCAAAATCTTTATTCTGAATATTCTTCCTGATACTGGAATAGAGTTCACCGACAGCATCGTAATATACATTCCTCAGAAAATAGATAATATTTTTAGCTTCATCTAAAGGTGTCGGCTTTTGCGAATTGATTAAGGATGTTAATCCGAGTTGCTGCAGGGTGATATCAATTTGATTTATATTATTATCATTTATCAGGTTTCTTAATTTGGATATTATATCCAGCACTGGCGGAGAATAAAATTGAGTAGGGTGGGCAGTAAAAACTATGCGCGCGCTGAAGGTAGACAGTTTTTCTATTAGTTTATGCTCGCTTCTTTTGCTTTCCAGCAGATGCATGTACTCTTTTAAAGATAAATCAGCACTGTTTTGGTTCAAGCGGGAAAAAGCGGCATCCTCTATACTGTCATAAAGAACAATCTGTCGCTCAACATACTGGATAATCCTGAACATAAAATCAATTTTATCCTGTTCCGAGCTAATTCTGGCCTGTGTGCTAAAAAACGCGTCTAATATTTCTAGCGGATCTTGGCCTGACTCAAGTCCTTCTTTACATGAATTGTGCATGAGAGGAATCAGCATTCCGATATTCCCGATCTTATGAAAGGGGAGATTTAAAAATAAACTGTTGTAGAGGTTAAATTTATTTTTTACAGACTTTTCAAATTCATTTATTCTGGCATTGTTTTTCATAATTGACATTTCAATATCTCTGTTTGAATTAATTCTGAAAATAATATAATAAACTCATCCAATATGCTTTTAATATTTTTATATACAATTTATGTTTACGCTGGTAATAGATTTTGCTAAGAATCCACAGATAACGGAACGCTTAGAAGAGCATACGAAAGTGTCTCGGCAGACCAGCCTACGATGGTATTTGCCGACAAGAGGACGGGCCTCGTAACATGGTTAGCGATTTTGATAGATTATCAAAAGATTTTATAAGCTTATATTGAAGGATTAACCACTTTTGGGAATCTTTTGTGCCTCTGATTCCAATGGATAGGGTAAAATCAGAATTTGATATATTTCTATCGTTGGTATTTGCTCATTTACAAACTGGCTTTTGAATTAAAAGAAACTTGGCAACATTGTCCATTGTTAAATGTTTCAGTCAATTTACTGATCGCTACAATTCTCAAGCATTACTCATTTTTTAAATGTATTAAACCATTTATTCATTTTCTTTTGTTCCAGTTTCGAAACTACCTCCATTTCTCCGGCATCAAGCCAGATGCCCTCACAAGAAGAGCATTTATCTACTTCAATGCCCTTAAAATCAATTTCGATTAGCTTCATCCCGCATTTAGGGCATCTCATATAATGCAGTTCCTTCAATCTTTTCTTTTCCTCGCTTTCCATTTGATTGCGTTTTTGTTCTTCCAGTTTTTTCCTTCGCTCAAACTCTTGGCGTGTAAAATATTCCGCTTCCTTGTCACTGGGTGTAATTGGCATATTTATTCCTTTCTTATTCGTTGTTCATTTTGTTATAATCACTCTTAATGCTTAAAAAAAATGCAGCAATAGATCCACTGGATCAACTTTACCTTATATATTATAGTTACTTGGTAACTTTCACCAAGCCAATTCCCTGGTTTAACAAAAATACGGTTAGCCAGGATGCATTGGGCGGCGGCTCTTAAACCGGGATAGGCCATTTACCTCCCATATTTTCAAATGTCATGACTTCATTTTTAAATAATTTTGCAATGGAATTATATACTTTTCTTTTAATTTGCAGTTCTGATGCTTTTCTCTTTTTTAACCAGCGAACGGGTGGTGTTCCACCTGCGTCTTTTTAAAATTGCTGTTGATTATTTCTTCATATTGATTATTGCATCATCCGCTAGATATATGTCCAATAGGAATAATGGAACTAAAATAGAAATATATGCCAGTAAATCCCATGGATCAAATGTTGACTCATATAGTTTTAAATACTGGGCGATTTCAATTCCAAAGCAGACAACCACAAAAATTATTAATGTTTTTTTAGGCGTAAAAAATCGTACCCACATATTTTCAGTTTGAGTTGTATAAAGACCGCGAAATAAAATGTAATTCCAAGCTGGACCGCACATATCTAATACGTAACCGCTCCAAAAATGTCCTAAATCGACCCATATGGTTGCCAATCCCGTCCCACATAGAATAAATAGACCAGCAGCCCAAAACGGGGCAAGATCATTATGTTTATTTTTTTTGTTAAAAGGAGGTATCGATTCCATAATTTTTTAAGCAAATTCATCGTGCTTGCCTGTCGCCATCTTTAGAGGGGCGCAAAAAAATTAGCTAATCTATTACTTCGATGGGATCGCCTTTCGCTATTATCCCTTCAACTAAAACGGCACAATAAACGCCGGCAAAGGCTTCGTGTGCCTGAGCGACATGCCTTAAAACTTGCGGGTTGTGTTCGCCTGTTATTGGATCAAGCGAAATCATCTTGCAGCGCGGGTCGCGTTCCAATCCCATTATCATCGCGCTCGATCCAATGCGTAGTTTTCGACCAACAAACTCATCCTCCGCGAATCCGGAATCTGTTGCAAGGTCAAGATAGATGTTTGCTCGAAAACGTCGTTTATCGATAGCAATCCCCGATTCGGCTTCGATCTGCCGCACAGTTTGCAGACTAATCAGTGAAAGCGGACGACAGTCAGTCAACGCGCGGTCCGAACGCACTAGAGTCAGCCGATTTTCGCCGGGTAATCCTGCACTGAGCATTTCAATTAAAACTGGATCATCAACCGCCACGGTTGAGCCCGAAGGCGTCACCACATCCAACATTAAGTCATTCTCCTCGGCGTTAGCCGGTGTAACACCAGGCTTAATGTTCATCGCTTCGGCCAAATTAGGCGGTTTTGACGCTTTTTCTAAATAACGGAACTTTGGCTGATATTGAAGCATTTGTTGCTGTACATTTGCGTTCAGGTAAGGAAAACCTTTGCGGGCGGCTGAATTCTTGAAAGCGAAGCACCGATCGCCATAAATACCGGAAAAGCCCATAAATGCTTCAGCAAGTGTCTCGCCCCGCATACTTTTAACAGGGTAGCGCCATAAACTTTCGATAGTTCCAATATGCGTCATATCAACATTTCACTTTCTTCATCCAGCATATAAGGCTTTTAAAATTTTTGTCCAGATTACTGAAATCAACTTTCATTTAATAAATATTTTGTTGCTTCCTCAATAACAGGTATAAATTTTGTTGAGGTGTCAAAATAACGGATATCATGCTGGACACAAGCTTCTCTAATTCTTTTGCTGTAAGTCACCATGTTTTCAATATGGTTGCATATATATTCTTCTGACTCCTTTAGCAACCAATCTCTTTTTCCAGCGCTATGTAATTTAACACTATTTACTTTCTCTTTAATTGTAACTTCTGTGTAGCCAACGAAGCAAATCCGGATATTATCTGGATGTTTATCTAGTAATTCTTTAATTAATGAAGGGGTCATAGCTTCTCCTTCAATTATATATTCCTCCTTTAACCATACCATACTTTCAAGCATTGCCTTTAAAAAACACCAAAGTTTTTCCGCGATTTCATCCGGCCAAAGTTTATCATGAATTCCATATTCCGGCAAGCCATTCGTAAAACCCATTACTATCCAATCTAAGGATATGTAGGGGATTTTTTTTCTCTGCATGATCTTTTTTGCAATTATTGTTTTTCCCGTTCTTGAGGCTCCGCTGACTATGTAAAGCATTAACATTATTCCTGTTACTATTTTCAATTACCTGCAGAAAAACATAATGAGAATTATTAAACTACCCGCCAAATGCGGGATCATCAAAAAAGATTTGTTCGCTTCAAAATTGCTCCTGAAAAAAGAAAAGTATTAACCCATTTGGTTCAAATACCGAAAAACTCCGGTGTCCCCAGGATTGGTCTGTTATTTCCTGTTTAAATGGAATGCTATCAGCTTTATATTTAATGAACAGCTCGTCAATATTCCATACTTGAACGCAAATAAACGCGCCTTGTGGATTTCTATAGTCTAGTCCGGCGTTTTTATATTCTTCATTATCCGGTAACAATAATACTTCAATTAATCCTACTCCTGCTTTATACAACGCACCCTTATCATAATCATTCCTATCCCATGAATGCTCCAAATCGAAATCGAGTTTGTT
>CAVRRG010000062.1:0-23943 GCA_963723365.1 Calditrichota bacterium
CATGGCCGAAAAGGAAAATAAAAAGAAAGACAAAGAGGATAAAGAGAAAAAAGATTTTATACTTGTTGAGAGCAGTAATATCCTGTCTGATTATATTCACATTTTAAAAAGTCGCTAAATACACATTATTTCCTCCAGATAACTCTTGCCAGATTTCTGCCATCACTTTCAAAAACGAGTGCCCCGTTTAAATCAGTTCTAAAGGCAGGAATTGCCAATTGCGCATATCTGGAAAGAGTTGAAAAACTTGGATGTTTAAATTTATTGTTTTTACCTACCGAAATTATCGCATAGTCAGGTTTTACAAAATTTAAGAATTCTAGACTGGAAGATGTTTTACTTCCATGATGACCTACTTTTAAAAGATCACATTCCAAAAAATCCTTGTAATTTAATAAAGCATGCTCGCTTTCCATTTCCGCGTCTCCAGTAAATAAAATTCTGTTTTTTCCATGCACTAATTTAAATACAAGCGAACTATTATTAATTGAAGATCCAGAATGAGTATTTACATTTTCAAAATTATCTGAAGGATGAAGTACATAAAACCGAACCTGCCGATCAATAGGCAAAATGTCACCGGAATCCAATCTTAAAAACGCAATATTCTTACGTTTTGCTTTTTTTAACAATTTCTGATATAATCCTGAATTTACTTCGATATTATTAAAAACAAGCGTGTCTATTAAGTAATTACTCATAATAAAATCAAATCCACCAATATGATCACTATGGGGGTGACTACCAATCAGGTAATTAATTTTATTTATACCGTAATATTTTAATACCGGATCAACATATCTCTTTCCGGCATCAAACCCAAAGCCCTTATTGCCAGCATCAATGAGAGCTGTTTTACCATTAGGAAATTGCAAGAGTGTAGCATCTCCCTGGCCAACATGAATAAAGGTCATTAATAATTTGTTAGTCTTGGTATAAGATAAAAAACGAATAATAAGAGCAAAAAGAACAAGGTAAATGAATGCTTTTTTACTTTTAGAATTGGAAAGGTTAAACAATAAGTAAATCGCAATGGAAACCATACTCAAGGAAATAAAGGATGGATGCCCTGTGGCAATTTGTACAAAGGGAATTGCGGAAAAAAAAGAAACGGTTTCTATCATCCCGATAATTAAAAAATCAATTATAAAAGATACCCCAGCAGCAGGAAGAAAACTAAATATTGAAAAAAGTAAGAAAATAATACTCAACAGGACAACAAAACCAATAAGAGGAATTATAAAAATATTTGCAACCAATGCTCCAACCTGAATAGTTCCAAAATAATACCAGGTAAGTGGAACAGTTGCCAAAATTGCGCTAAGTGATGATATAAAAGGTTTAATTATTAAATTATTTACTAATTTTCTTAGCTGTGTATTTTCACTTAAAAGGGGAATTATTTTAATTAACTTACTATTTCCGTAAGTCAAACCAAAAACAGCGCTAAAAGAATATTGAAACCCCGGTAAGAAAAGCTGTTGCGGATTAACAAGCAGAATTATAATTGCTGCCAAGGCTATTGTATTAAGCGGATTTTGTGGCCGCATTGTGAATTTGGAAACGTAATAAACAGTCATCATTAATGAAGCACGGACGACAGGAGCTTTAAAATTTACAAGCGCCACAAAAAACAGAAGAAAGAGGATTACAAAGGCCATGGCCATTTTTTTGGGCATCCTTAAAAGTGAAAGTAAAAACTGCAATATTAAAGCAATAAATCCCACATGCAAACCCGAAATAGCCAGGACATGAATGACACCAGTCTTTTGAAAATCGGAAACGATATCTTTATCAAGGCTGCCCTTATCACCTAACACCAGCGCCTTCACAATTGCAGCGGAATTTCCAAAAAGATATGTATCAATGGCAGAGCGGATGTTATGTCTCACCGGATTAAAAAATATACTCTGAAACCAATTTCCTTTTTGTACAGATATTTTTAATAGTTTTGTTTCCTCTTTCATTTGGAAATAGAAAAACTTTTTATTCAATTGTAAAAATTTACGATAATTAAATTCCCCTGGATTAGTAGGTAACGGTGGGAATTGAGGTTTACCGCTTATTCTTAACCTGTCACCAAAATGAATAGGCCCTTTATATTTCCCCTGGTTTATTTGAATTAATCCTTCTGCTGCAATCATCTTTTGGCGTACCATAATTTTTTCACATTTCATCACATATGTATTTTTTTTAGCAGCTCGTTCTTCTATCTGTATAATTGTCCCCTGGAAAGCTTTAATATCTTCAGCAAATAAATGTGATTCCTTTTCCGATACGGTAAAAAGGCAAAACCAGCCATAGATAAGCCCTGCAAGGATAAAATTAATCCCGCAGAAGTAGAAGAAAGAGCTGTTTTTATTGTACAGAAAAATAACGATCAGGCTGTTTATAGAAAAAAGAATTACTAAATAATTAAAATTAAGATAAGTACCTATATGCCAGCTGATGGTTATACCACAGGAAATCAATAGCAATAAATAGAATGAAGGCAAGGAATGGAATTGTTTTATCAAATTCATTGCATCTAATACTTATCTTTTAAGTGTTTGCCCTAATTAAAGCAGGTTTAAATGCCGAATACTTAATTTAGAAATGTCATAATATCTTTTAATAAAAGGAGCGCCCAATGAAATACTTTTCAATTATACTGCTAGCTGCATTTTTTATGCTGCAATGCAGTGGTTCAGACCTTGAAGAAGGCAATTTAAGTTATAAGGATGGCAAGTTCACGCAGGCCATCAATAAGTATAAAGCTTTTAAAAAGGATAATCCTGATAATAAAGAAATAGATGCCCGAATAACTTTGGCATACTTTAGCAAAGGTAAACAATTATTTGATAAAACAAAGAAAATTGCGCCTTTTTCAGGAAATTTTGAAAAAGGAGAGGCTTATCTTCCTGAAGAATGGCCATCCCCGGAACTTGAAATGCAGTATAGTGATTTACTTTATGAATTTGCAGTTGCTTACCATATAGTTAAACCTGAAAATTCTGTCCAGAAGGATGAATATTTTGACAACACCCTCAAATACCTTGATCTGGCTTTAATGTATAACCCGGAGAATAAAAAGGCAGATGATAAGTTAAATGAAATTAAACAAGCTAATTTCCAACAGATGTTGAACAAAGGTATTGCAAAATTTAAAGAAGCCAAGAAATCTAAAAATTCAGATTTGTATGTTAGCGCAGAATGGTATTTGAACAAGGCGGTTGAATTTAGTGGAAGCAATGAAGAGGCTGAGAAATACCTTAATGATACCCGTAAAAAAACGATCAATATTTTAAGTTACCGCACGCCATTAAATTTTTGCGTTACCAGTTATCAAATTAAAAAAGATAATTGTTTTATTGCGCTTGCCGTTCAAAACTTTACAGATGAAAAAATCGGTTTTGATTTGAATTCACTGGTATTAACTTCAACAGACGGGGAAGAAATTAAAGCTGACTTAAAAAAGACGGCTAAGATGCTTGTGGCAAAAGCCGCTATGCGGGAAGTAACTGACTTGCAACCGCAAAAATTAAGTGAAGGCCAAATTATTTATACGGTCAAACCAGGCACAAAATTAGCAAGTCTTTCGTATAAAGTGAATGATAAAGTAACCATTGCCAAGCATTTTCCAATATAGTGTTCTTTTCAAAAAGGCATTTGTTTTGACAAATGCCTTTTTTACTTCACATCACTTTTCACAATAGGTTGCCATTTAAATGATAAAATTGAGGATGGTTCATAAGAGCAGAAAACTTTTCTACCAGTTCAGGATCAAATTGGGCTCCGGAATTCAATCGTATCTCTTCCATGGCAAATTGTGGAGTTCTTTCATTATGATAATGCCTGTCAGAAACTATTGCCTCATAAGCATCAACAATGGCCAGGATGCGCGCAAGTAAGGGAATGGCTTCACCTTTTAGTCCGTCAGGATATCCTTTTCCATCAAACCGCTCATGATGATGCCTAATAATGGCAGCCACCTCATGCAATTCATCAATATGTTCAACAATTTTACTTCCAATAAGAGAATGCTCTTTAACCTCATGGTATTCATTTTCCGCCAAACTGGAGCTTTTCTTAAGAATAGTATCCGACAATCCTATTTTTCCAATATCATGCAGAATAGCAGAAAGGTTAAGACAATACTTCTCATTCTCGCTCAGATGTAAATCTTCACCCATTAATTTAGCATAATGCGCGACCCGCATGGAATGCCCCGATGTATAACTATCTTTTGCTTCCAGAGCGCTAACTAAAGCTTTTATAGCTTTAAATAGTGCTAATTCTTTTCTTTGATTAAATTTTTCCTGCTCAATGCGTTTTCGTTCAATATTTCGATCAATAATCATCGGGATATTCTGCATATGGAAAGGTTTTGATAAAAAGTCTGATGCACCTTTGTTTAAAGCATGTTTTAGGATGGCCTTATCTTCTGAATCTGTGATAATAATAAAAGGGACATCAAGTAATATTTTTTGAACTTCATCAAGGAGTTCAAATCCGGACCCATCGGGAAGTTTTGCATCGGAAAAGATAATATCAAAATGTTCTGTTTTTATTTTTACTAAGGCATCGCTTAAATTCGTGACGCCTGTATATTGATAATTATTTTTTTTAAATGAATTACAAATGGCCCGATGAGTAACTGCCTCTTCTTCAACTAATAAAATCTTTGGAGTCATCTAACTAGATTACGTCTTATTTTAGTATTGCTTCGCTGTTTAAACTGCGGAAATTCTAATATGTTCTGCTTTTTAAAACAACACCGTACTAAAAAATCCAATTAATTTCAGCACCATAAATTAAGGCATTATACGACTCATTGCCATTAAAAAAAGTGGGATCATCAAAGTCCGGATCTTGCAATAATTCTACCGCTTGCGCTGTAGAATAGCGCATCTGCCTCAAATTGCTGCCACCGATCAATTTTAATGACATATTAGAATTGAAAAAGTATTCTATCGTAATGCGTCCATCAAATTGGGTGTAATCATTTATTAAATCATCATTTTCGCCGTTAATACCATTATTCATTGAAATATTTAAGTTTGATTCAACGGAAAGTTTTTGCGGTATTACATCCCAACGGCTGCTTTGATAGATAAATATGTTACGATTATCCTTAGAATCAGTTAACAATAATCTGCTGTATACCGTTCCCCCTGAGATAAAAAAACGTGTATGGGGACGGGTATAGAAATTAAGGCTCGCGATAAGCTGTTCCGTTCCTAAGGGACTTCCTCCAATAATTTTACTTTTATCGTTCAAATCAAGGAAAATGGTCGAAAGAGATATGCGGTTAACATTAAAACTATGGGAAACACGAAACTCATATTTACGGGAAATTTTGTCTGTTTTTGTCTGATCCTGGTTTTCCTCACCGCTAAATATCGAATTACTCCTGTCATCTCTGAACCCAAAGAGAAAGGTAAACTCGGGTACATTTCTAAATGAAGTCGTTGCTGATATTTCCGTAATTCGCGTGTCCGTCATGGGTGTTGTATCTATTTCATCAAGATTATTGTTATATTGCTCATAATCTATCCCGAAATAAACAATTTCCGGCCAGTTATAAACACTTTGCACCCGAAACCCTTCTTTGTCATTTAGAAGAAAAGGATAACCCGCCGTATAGAAATCTGTCCCTAATCTCTGATAAAACCCAATAAATTTAAATTGTTCATAGCGAAAGTCTATTCCACTTTTATAGGTATGATCCGTTTGAGAGCCATAGTTAAGGGTATCTTTTGTGCTTAAAAATCCTTCACCAAATATTTTTATCCTGCTCTTCCAGAAATACAGTGCACCTTCTCCACCTATATTTTGATTGGCAAGAGCGTCATTTAATGATTCTCCTATAGAGCTCTCATCATCTGTAGCATAGAGATAATGTCCTGCCAGTTTATAAAATCCATTTTCTCCAAACGCAACGGAAGCGGATCCAAGATAACGGCGAAACTGTCCGCTCGTTTCATATTGTTTGTAAACAGCCTGCAACCGCGTACCCTGGCTGAAAGCCTTTTGAGTTATCCCGCCGAATAATTTAAAATTTAAAAAAGATTTTGAATTCCACAGTTCACTCAACCGAAAATCTGCTTTTGCACCTCTTATTTCCCTGCTTTGAATAAAAAATTCAGAACCGGATTCAAAGAAGTCTCCCAAAATTATTTCATTGTTTTTAAACCTTAGGTTTAAAGTAAAGCGATCAACCGATTTATGGTCTGTAAAATCAAACTGATTCCATTCATTATTACGAATATCGCTGAGTAGACTGATATCCAAATTTTTCATTCGTGCAAATATGGATAAATTTAAATATTGTTTAAAACCAGGTATTAAATACGTTTTACTGTAGTCCTTTGAGGAAATTGTATCTGGTTTGATATCGGAAACTTTATCATAATCAAAAAACTCCATACTTAAAGAAGCCCTGCCCGTAATATCAATGCTTTTCTGGCTAAATAATAATAGAGGTAATATTAAAACAAATAGTAATTTTTTCATCAGTCTTTTCAGTTAACTTTAACTACTTCAATCCTTTTGGAATTATCACGACTTATATTTCCGGCCATATCTTCAGCATATACCTGGATAACGTTAACACCTGCTTCTAAAAATATCTCTACCTCAAAACTACCATCAGAATTTGGGCGAACTTCCTTACCGTTTATCAGAATGCGTTTAAGTTTTGATGATGGCTCGGGGTCAATAATAACACCGCGCACAATTTGTTTAGTCCTGTCTCTGCTTACACGAATATCATCGGGAACTCGTGGTGGGTTTCCTGTACGCCACGAATTTGACTTCACAGGTTGAGTAATTGTAATAATTGGCTTGACAGTATCCAGAAAAATACGTTCCGCAATTTCGGCTGTATTTTTTGATCGATCTATAGCATTTATTCTAATATTATTAATCCCTTCCTGCAGAATAATTGTGCGATTGAAAGTGCCCCGTCCGCTAATTTCGACTATTTCATCGCCATTGATAAGGACCTTTATTTTATCACGAGGTGTTTCATCGAAAATTGCGCCGCTCAGACTATAATCTCTTCTGTTTACAAAACCGGAGACTAAGGGAGTCGAAAGATTTATCTGGGGTCTGCGGGTATTTACAAAAACTTTTACCGTTTGATTAGCTTTGTTTTCATCTTTTACGGCAACTACTTCAATTGTATTTAGCCCTTCCCTTACAGGCACGCGACCTTCAAAGAGTCCGTTGGGACTTACATTCAGCGGTCTGCCGGCGGCAGCCACTCTTGCTCCCGGTGCGGTTCTGCCACTAATTTGAATACCACTGCTTAAAACGGCACGATCAATATATTGCACGGGAATATTTTTAAGCTGTAAGCCAAAACGTTCCTCGCTACCTTCAGTATCGTCTTGCGGGGCAGATTCACCCGGATCAGTTGGCCTTTCGCCCTTCTTCACAGTTGTTTGCTGGTTGCTGCCCACTAAAACTTCACCTTCACCTGAGGCAGACGTTACGGCAACTAAACCTTCTTCAACACTGACCGTTGTTGTTTGTTGCGGATTAACATTTATTTCCAATGTTGTGCCCCTTATCGCAACAACAGCACTGGGACTTTCTACAACTCTTTTTTGCCGATTATTAACTACCTTTTTAAAGTTTGCCCAGATGTTTCCTACCCATAATGAAAAGCCCATTTCATCTTCACTGTCATCTTCCTGAGTTTTTATCTCTTTAATATCAAAAATGCTGTTCTGGTCTATGCGTATAATCGAACCATCAGGCATTTCAATTTCAGCGCGCGAACTCAGTGCTGTTTTAATTCTATCACCTTTATAAACTTTTCCATTAATGCTGGCTTTAAGCCAACCCGTTTTACCGGCTGGTAAGCGTTGAACATCTCCAACAACAAATTTAAAGGAAGCGTAATTTGTTTTTTGGGCCATAACAGACATAGACAACATTAGAATGATGGCTATTAACGATTTTAAAGATAATCGTTTCATATGGATCCTTTCCTAACAGTTCATTTTATGGAAATAAAGATAATTATTTCGCACATCTTTTATTTCGCCTGTTTTATTAATACTGTTAAGAATATTTTAAACTTTTCCTATAATTAACCAGTTATGGGTGAAATAATTGACTTTTAGAGATAATCAGAGCTATGGGAGGTAGGTTGAAGTAGTTAAGGGCGCATCAATATATTTATTATTTAAAGAATCAGTTTATAAAGCATATAAGTGTTCCAAATACGATCGACATAATTAATCGTCTCATCGCTTCCATAAAAATAACCATACTTTGGTTTCCCAGCAGGCCAGACTTGCAGGTGCAATTGCCAGTCGGCTTGTTTTAGGCGGGCAAGATTAGGCTTTACATGCATCCACCTGTTTCGCGATAATCTCTGGTAGTTTGATATTTCCTGCGCATCAAATACCCTGCCAGGTCCGGCGTTGTAACTGGCTAAAGCAAGCCTTACCCTATCCGTAAAGGGTGATTCCGGGAAATACCTGTATTGCTTCTTCAAATGGTAAATACCGGCCGTAATATTTTCGCGGGGATTTTTAAAAATGAATTCGAAATCAAGTTCTCCGCTTAGCTCTCTGGCCGTTCCGGGCATAATTTGCATTAGCCCACGCGCACCCACTCTGCTGCGGGCCTTTTCTTTGAAACCCGATTCCTGAACTATTTGAGCCGCAATAAGACGCCAGTCAAAACCATAGCGTTTCGCATACTTTTTGATAATAGGTTTATACTTTTTTATTGATTTTCCAACACGATTGTTTTTTAAATCATCCCGCAGCTGCAGCAACCTTTGTTTTTCCATTATTTGTTGTTCAACGGAAGCCATTAAGGAATCAGTGCCGGCACTATTCTGGGTCGATTTATCTGATGAAGTGCAAGAAAAAATGCTAAACAACAGAATTAAAATAAATAAATAGGTTGTTTTTTTCATTGGCTAGTTAAGACTCATTCCAATAATTAAACCAACAATTAAGCCAATCATGATAAAAATACCACCAACAACCATTCCAACGGCTAAATTTCCTTTTTCAAGTTCTTTTGGAATATTGAAGTGAGTGGTGAGTTTGAATAATTTATAGGTGAATAATGATGAAAAAATGCCTACAATAATGCCTAATACCGCATAAATAAAATTTCTTACAAGTATGGCGTCAAAAAAGTCCATTTCCATTTTTTACCCCTTTTTCCGCATTTTAGAATGAATTTTAGCTGATATGATAATAAACCATTTTATATTTTTTGTCAATTATTAAACCTGAAAAATGTTTTTCTTTGATACATAGGTGACCTTAAGAAAAAGGAACTCGTTGCAGGGGGCAATTAGCGCATTCTATTTTTTGACAAAATTGTGTTTCCAGGTATAAGTAAGATTGGCCAATGGAAAATGAATTCCACACATTTCTATATTCATTTAGCCAGGGCCTCTTGCGGGTAGTACTCAGGTAATTAGGATTCCCGGGTAGTGTCAGATAAAAACCTTCCAGGTAACTTATAAAACCGTGATTATCATTCACGGATGCTATAGCAATACTTAAGGGAATTATTAGATTAATAATAATTTCCTTAGCGCGTTGCGCACTTGTAAAACATTTGTTTTTATTAGATTTAAGGGGCTTATCCAGGGCAAAATGGTTTACCCAGTATCCACCAGGTTGCTGCATAAAAATGTGTAACAATTCCTTTAATGCTGTTTTATACTTCCTTCTTTCTTGCAGCAGCCTGTAAATAGATTGAAAGGGGGATATATCTTTCTGAGCAATCAAAAAAGCTACCCAAGCAGCCAATCTATAATGCGGATGATTGGCGCTGCGCGTTGCGGAAAATTGCCACTGAGCATTTTTTAAAGGTGAAAAGTCTAATATAGATCGTGCAATAGAAAAATATTTCTGCATTTTGAGAGCATAAAGGTCATTATATGTGCCATCTAAAAAACCGGCCATTCCCAAATACAAGGCGAGCAAAATATCAGCGTTGTTTTTTTCCTTTTCATAAACAACAGATGGTATTTTAAGCGCCAACAGTTCAAACAGATTTTTATTTTGGGGATAGCCCAAAGCGCGCAAAAACTTATGGTAGAAAATCTTTTCAGCGGAGAACGTTTTTAACTCATTTTTTATTTTTGCTACTTTTTGCTCTAATCTGGCAAGAGCCATCTTTTGTAACTGTTGTTTTAATTTGGCGGGATATAATTTTTTATATGGCGCTTTGCATTTAATATGCCCTGGTTCGGCATGAGGTTGAGCCAGCAGAAATGTCGGAATCTCTTTTTTTGAAATATTGTGAATTACATTATTTGTATTTTTCTGTTCACGGCCGATCACGTGCAACAAAACATCCTGATAGAGAGGGTCATAGTGGTGTTGATGCTTATACCAATCATCAATATTCACATGAAACTCAACACTGCCCTGGAATATTGTCCCGTTGAACTCAAAACGGGCATGCTGTATATCAGGGCCGTAGTGCCTGTTAAGTTCACCGCTATCTATGATCTTTAGAGTATTCCCTTTCCAAAAAAGAGATCTGCGCTTGTTAGCATGTGATTGCCATATATCGTATAAAAGAAATTCTTGCATTTATTTTTGATATAAAATATATTCCGATTGTAATTATAATTAACTTTTGGAATATAACATATGGCATACATAATTTCAAATGAAATAAGTCCTGTTGAAAATATTATAAACAGAATTAACCTTATCCGCCTGCAGAATGAATTAAATCAACAACAACTGGCCAGGCATCTTGGAATAAGTCAACCGGCTGTCAGCAAATATTTAAAAAACAGGATCCCACCTGCCGAAATTCTATTCAAGCTGGCGCGGCTGGGAGCAACAACGGTGGAGTGGCTATTAACGGGGAAGAAAGAACACTTTGTCATGGAAAACAACCTGGTTAATGAGGACTCTGGCGGCTATTCCAGCGATATTGATATGCATCTGGCAAGAAAAATAGCCGCGCTTGGAACGAAAGAGAAGGATACCCTGATTAAATTACTGGATATTTTAGAAAAATAATACATTAATGAAATTTTAATATCTGCGGCCCGACACGTAGTGCTTGCTGTAATAATCTGAAGTCAAATCTGAAATGACAACACCATTGGAGGTAGATGAATGGATAAAACGATTATTTCCTATATAGATGCCAACGTGATCCATACCGCCCCGGCCACGCACATTGTTGAAGAAAACAAGATCAGCGCACTTAAGCCCGGCACCGCGCACAAAACGGCCCTCTTCATACATTTGCTGCACCGTTCTGGGCAGATCCTTATTAAAAACCTGCTGATAAATACTCTGTACAAATCCCGAGCAGTCAACCCCTGAATAGTCTGAACCACCATATTTATAGGGTGTACCCAGCCATGGTTGAGCGGCACTTATTATATTGTTACAGGTTATATTCTGATCGGTTAGATAGCTCCTGTCAGGCCGGGAACCCGCGCAGGCATAAAATAAGATCAGCACTAATAAAGGTAATGTTCTTTTTAGAAATAGCCCGATCATTTTTTAATAGGAACGTTCTTTGATTTGGCAAATCAGTTTTAACATTATCTGTTTATATTCGCTGTCAGCAAAATATGCTAACGATTTTTCAGCGTTTTGGAAATAGTCTGCACTTATGGCCATTACTTTTTCCAAAATATCCTCATTTTTTAAAGCTAATTTATAATCCTGCAAATTAAGAGATTTAAATTTCTTAAGACCAATCTTTTGGCGCAGCATAATAGTCAGGATAGTCTGCTTGTGCATTTCGAAATCACTGCCCACTTTTTTGCCCAGCTTACTCTGATCTGCCGTTATATCCAAAATATCATCCTGCACCTGGAAAGCCATACCCAGGTTATGACCAAAATTATATAAATGGTTAACGTGCTGCTTATCGGCGGCGGCAACCAAAGCACCCAGTTGGCAGGAGAGGCGAATTAAAGCCGCTGTTTTACGTTCGATCATGTCCAGGTATTGAACATCTGTAATTGTTTCACTTTCTTCAAACATCTTGTCCAGCCCTTGCCCTTCACAAATCACAATCATGGCTTCTGTAAATTTTTCAGCAAGAATATCCCTGTTAGTAACGGGTGACTGTAACAGTTTTTGAAAAGAAAATCCCAAAAGTCCATCCCCGGCTAGAATGGCCGTATTAGTATCCCATTTTATATGAACAGAGGGCATACCGCGCCGTGTTTCATCATTATCCATTATATCATCGTGCACTAAAGTAAAATTATGCAGTAACTCCACCGCTGCTGCCGCAAAGCGTGCATCTTCGATTTTGCCGCCCGCCATGCCACAACTTAGCATAAGCATTAAAGGACGGATTTTTTTTCCGGGTAGCTGTAAAACATAGTGAATGGGATCATAAAAAAGTGGTACATCTTGATAGGTGTTGAGGGTATTGATTTCATTATCTATTAATGACAGATATTGTTTTATTTTTTCTTCAGAACTCATGATTGACGCAATTTAGGATTATAATTCTTAAAAATCGTTTATTTATGTTTGTTTATTGCTTTAAGTTAGTGAAATTTAGACAATAGAAAATTTTATGTCAAAATAAGGAATATTTTTATTTTGTTTTTGATTTTTGCAAATTAGGCCTGTTAATACATATTTCTAAAAAGAGGAAGCGATTTTATGCGGTTAAGCGAAGTAATCTCAGCTGAGCATATAAAAATACCGGTGCAGGCCGGGGACAGGGATAGTGCTATTCGCGAAATTATAGAAAGTATGAGTGATGAAATCCCCAGCATAGAAACAGCCTATAATGCTGTTCTGGAACGTGAAAAAATTATGACAACCGGTGTGGGTAACGAGATCGCCATACCACACTGTAAATATGCAGAAACAGATCACTTTATTATCGGCATGGGTATATCCAAAGAAGGTATCGATTTTAAGGCAATTGATGGTAAGGATGTGAAACTGATATTTTTGCTTATCGGCCCGGAAGAAGATCCGCAGGGCCATATTAAATTACTAAGCCGCATTTCGCGATTGATGAATAATAGTGAATTCCGTGCGAAACTTATAGATTCTTCTTCGACGCGCAAAGCTTTAAAGCTTATTGCAGAGGAAGAAAAAAGTCACGCACATTTATAACCCCTGATATGGCACGTTTGGAAAAAGAAGATAAAATAGGCAGTTATAAGCTGCTTAATAAAATTGGCGAAGGCGGCATGGCTGAAATATACAAAGCCCTGCAGCCTGCTTTAAAGCGCAACGTTGTCATCAAAAAATTAAAAGACCCCAACCGTGAAATAATCGCCCGTTTTAAAAAGGAAGCCTTGCTAAGCGCCTCTTTCGCCCAGGAAAATATTGTAGCCATTTATGATTTTATCTATGACAGCCGTTCCTATCACCTGATTATGGAGTATGTGGAGGGTGAGGATTTGAGAACGGTTATTGACCATATGTTCCCGCTGCCCGTTGATGTGGCTGTTCTTATAACTCTGGAAATAGCGCGCGGTCTGGAATATACCCACAACCAGAACATTATCCACCGTGATATTAAACCCAGCAATATTATTATTTCCTATGAAGGCAGCGTAAAATTAATAGATTTTGGCGTGGCCAAAGACGATACCAACACACGGCTGACCATGACCGGTTTAATCGTTGGCACACCCGCTTATATGTCACCCGAGCAGGCCCACGGCGATGCCCTGGCGCCACAGAGTGATTTATATGCGCTGGGTATTTTACTGTACGAAATGCTTACCGGTTTAAAACCCTTCTATGGTTCTAATAATACAGAGATCCTGGCTAAGGTGACACGCGGAAAATTTACACCGGCGCGGCGCATCAATCCTGAAATAACGCGGCGCGTCAGCAAGGTCATAAAAAAACTGCTGCGCAAGGATAAAAACAGGCGTTACCGCAATGCAGCAGCCCTGATCCATGACCTGGAAAAATGCGTTTCATGGCAAGTACGCGGGAAAAAGAAAGAAATCATTGCCCGGGCTCTAAACAAGCTGGATAAGACCAATTATACAACGACCGATGACACTATTAAAAGTTCCATGCTCAATAAAAGTTCATCGTGGGGCTGGCGCGCCCTGCATTGGAGTATTGCGGCTTGTCTGCTGATCTGCTGTTTTTTTCTCTACAAGCAATTTGCCAAAACAGAACTGGGTTATATCCGGCTGGCCAACCCGGTCAGCAACATGCAGCTGCAGATTGACAATGTGCCCAAAAAATTAGCTGCCGGTAGCGAAAAAGTGTTTGGACCCTATTTAGCCGGTCTGCATTTTGTGGAAGCCAGCGACCCCATTGGTAATTCCTCTTTTATCGCGCAGGCCGCGGTGCGGGCCAGTGATACGACCAAAATACGTATTGAGCTGCCGCAAAACCCGGCCTTCTCGGGTCTAAAGATTTATACGCAGCCGGCCAGCGCCAATGTGGCTATTGACGGCGCGCTGATCTCCAACAACCACGCTGGTTATTTGGAGCTGGGCCCCGGCTGGCATACGATTGAGGTTAGCGCCCGCGGTTTCCAGACGCTTAAGGAACGCCGTTTTTTACGCGCCGCCGAATCCTATATTATGGACTACCGGCTTTATAAGAATTAGCAAAATTTCAATTATTGCCTATTATCTTAATTTGAAAAACTTTTTGTTGTGAATCGTCAACAAAATAATTAGTACAAAAAGAATGAATGCGGAACCATATAAGTAATTATTTTTGCGGCTTAGATTAATACTCCCCTTGTTACCCATTAATATAAATGGAGCCCAATAAAATGGATTTTTAAATTCCGGGCTTGCAGATTTTAAGTAGTCGAGTTTTGCAAGCTTTAGTGCTTTGTTTTTATTTAACCCAGCGTTTAAATATTCATAGAAAGAACTCATAATTTTACTTGTTGCCCAGTCATCAACATTCCATTGGCTTGCTACTAGTGAAGGGATACCTGCAAATTGGAAAGCGCGGGATACTCCTATAATACCCTCCCCTTTGCTAATTTTTCCTAATGCTGTATTACAAGCGCTCAGTACTACCAAATCTGCATTAAGCTCCATACTAGATATTTCAAATGGGTGCAACAGCCCGTCCTCATACGAATCAACACTTTTTGCTAAAGCTATTTTAGAATACATAGGGTCTTTATCATTTGTCATAAAATGGGTGGCAAGATGTAATATGCGCGAATAACTTGCATGTATTTTAAAATTGTCTTCTGTTGCCTCCTCTCCTGAAAAAACTCTAGAATTTGCCTCTCCCAATATTTCTCCAATGATGTTGACCTCTTTTTCTGCATGCAGAAGCGGTTGAAGATTATTCATTCCTCTGATGTAAGCGGGACTTGTTATGCCTAGAGAATCAGTAATTTGTAAATCATTATAATTGGGGTTTCCTAGTGCTAGTATATCAAATTTTACATTCTTTTGTCTATTTGGGAAATTTAGATTAAGCAGTCTTGCAGAAGGCGAATAGCTGATATCGTATTTATCAAGCATAAATTTTGCATTGCTAAAATCATATTTATTTTGAATTAACGATGTATCAATTACTATTGCCTCAAATGGAAGATAATATAGTAAATCATCAGGAATTATTACTAATTCTCCAGAGTCTTTGATTAAAGATTTTATCGGTTTAATTAAGATTTTGTAAGCTTCATGCAAACCAAGAATTGAAAAGTTTGCCATTTGTGCATTCACTATACTAGTGTTAAAATCCAATTCTTTTGATTCTTCAAACCGGTAAAAGGCTGAAATACGTTTCAAAATATTTTCAAGTTCTTTTCTGCTAATTTTTATTTCTTTACATAAAATAGAATCCTTACCAATAGCAAAAATAATTAAAGAACTATCGCCAACCATGTATTCAACAATGAAGGAATTGTTATTTAAAATTTTACTCTGAATCTCAAATAATGATGTTGATTTAGCAGATAATAATTGCGACTCATATGGCTTTTGTTTTATGATTGATTCATTAATTAAAGCTTTTTCTAGCTCAATTTTTATAATTTCATTTTTTAAATAAAACATGTTGTGAGTGCCTGTAGAATCAAGATTTGTTTCTTTAGAAACTTGCTCATGGAGATTCTTTTGTTTCAATTTAATTTCCTGTAAAGCAGAATTAATTGAATCAGATAATAAGAAACTTAATGCTGGATCTGTTCTCGAAAATAAACTTAAAAGGGATGTTGATTTATATTTATCAATGATTTTATATGCATTTTCATACTCTTTTTCAAAAATATATAGTTTTGTAAGCATATGATATACTTCATAGTAATAATTAGAAAGACTGGAATAGTTTTCAAGTTCATAATTAAAATTTTGACGCAAAGAATCAAAAAGTGTGATCGCATTCTTAAAACAGCTAATTGCTTCTTTTCTTTTACCTTCTTTTAAGTAACATTTACCAAGTCCAATTTGTGTTCTCCAGTAAAACTCATTATTCACAAACTCGCTTGTATCTAGAATTTTAAGTATTTTTAAATATATCTCGATGGCTTTTGTTTGCTCATTAAGTTCTCTATAAATATTTGCGATGCTTATTAATACATCTGCTTCTAATTTTTTACTTCTAAGTTCTCTAGAATTTTCCAGCGCTTTTTGACAATAAACTAATGCTTTAGGAAAATCTTTTTGCCCATAATAGCTGTCAGCTATTCCTAATAATATTTGCGAAAAGACTTCTTTCGGGGTTTTTTCTTCATTTTCCTTATTGAAAGTATGATAAATATTTTTTGCTTTAATAAAACTATTTAAGCTTTCAGTATATTTTCCCTGGAAATTTAAAACATGCCCAATGTTTGTTAGAAACTGAGCTTCATCGAGTCCAAATCTTTCTTTCTCTTGTAATTTCAGTGCTTTATTAAAATATTCTAAGGATTTGGAATAATTTTTTATCCGGCAAAGATTGCTGCCAATATTTGCAATGGCTGGGAATCACTATATTTTGCACCGTGAACTTCAATGATTTTAGTAAATAACTCTAAGGATTGTTTATATTCACCTAAATACAGTTTAAAAGTCCCGACTAAGCTATAGGCAAATTCGATATTTTCTTGGTTGTTCTGCTTTTTCGCTAAAGATAAATATATACAACTGGCTTTATATCCCGCCAATATTTCGTCGAAGTTATGATATAAGTGGATCATCTTATTAAGTTTATGAAACCTGCGCGCTGCTATTTGTGGTTCAGATTCAAAATTCGCCAACAACTCATTCATATTGTCTATTAAATAACTTTTGATTTCTTCAGCTTCATTGGCTCTGCCAAGCTTCTCATATATCTTATATAAACGCTGAGATGTCTCAATATAAAACCATTTAAAATAATTTTTTTTAGTAAGAGCTCTCTTATAAAATTTTATAGCTAAATCATAATTTCCCATCCTTTCATAAAGATCTCCCAAACCGCCATATGGTCCATAAATATGCGAAAAGTTTGGCTTTAATGCCCTACATTGATTTAGGTAGAAAAGTGCTTGCTCGTAGTTTTTTTGGTGCCTACTAATCCTGGCAAGACCATAATAAGCATAGCCATTGCTTGATTTTGATTTAAGAAGCGAATTAAAAAACTCAATGCCTTTAATTTGATTTTTTGGAGAACTAAATTGTCCAGAAATAGCAGAATACACTTTGTAATATTCAGGCTCATCTAATAAAATCTTTTTATAATATTCTAATGCTAAACTATCATTATTATTCCAGTCTAACTCAAGGGCATATAAAAACTGTTTTTCTAAATCGGTATCGGTTTTAGAAAAAACAGGATATGTTAAGATCAAAAATATAATTAATATATGTTTCGCCATTTGTATTATTTTTTATTGAATAAAATTAGTTTTTACAAAAAATCTATGGAAAATTTCGCCACAACAAGCTTCTCATGTGCTCGTTATTAAGGTTTTTTAAATCATTAAAACTGAAATAATTGCATTATATAAAACTAATTCGTGAAATCCTGCAATTTATCGAGTATATCTTGTCCTGCTCCAGCTTTTGGGCCATTTAACAATTTGACTTTTTCAAAAAATTCCTTAGCACTTTGAATATCTGTATTCATTAAATGTGCCTTACCAAGATACCACATTATATTTTCATGCAAAGTACCGTTTTCATTTGCCATCAAAGCAGTACTCAAATAATTGATCCCCTTTGATAAAAGCAAAAATTTATTTGGTGTGTTTTCTTTTTCTGAGGATAAATTTGACTGCATAACATATGATAAACCAAGCAAGTAAGTAGTGTAATTGCTGACTTCAGAAGCTGGTGAATTTTCAATATACTTTTCAAATTTCAAGATTGCTCCTTTAAAATCTTTTTTATTGAAAGCTATTATCCCTACCTGCAAATCGTTTGTATAGCTGCGAACCGAATATGTAATATGAACCTCATTTATCTGGGCAAGTTCTTCTAATGTAGATTTCTCTTTATAAAAAAATTGGGCGAAGATAAAAAATAAAATTACAATAATCATACTGATCGCCACTCGATGAAACAGAGGTATTCGTGGTATTTTTAATTCATCAAAATGCAAAATAAACCTTCTTAAAATGTTTTCTTTGGTATTTGATTCCATAGTTGGGTTTAATTGAAAATCTGGTAAGATTGCATCTTCCCAATACTTTTCCAGCCCCTCATAATCCTGCTGCTTTTGCAAAAAAAGGTCCCGGCAGGCAGCACACTCTTTGTTGTGTCCCTCAATAAACTGAACTTGCGCAGACGATAATTCATCTTCCCCAGCCAATTTTTCATCCAAATGTTGATAAATGACATATCTGTCCAGCATACCCGGATCAATATGTTTCCCGGCAGACGGACTTTCTTCATGAAGAAGACGCTTAATTACATTCCTGCAGTCAGGGCACGATGCTATATGCTCTATCATGTGTCTTTTTTCGACATCATCAAGACTATTGAAAAAATAAATCCTGCCACAAAGTTTGCTTAGCTTTTTCACTTTAATGTTCCCCTTAACATTATTGTCGTTGTAAACAATAAAAAAGTCACCTGTCCAGCTGAGATTTTAACTTTTCAATGTATTTCTTCATTTGCATTTTTACGCCACTTTCTGTTAAATCCACAATTTTGGAAATCTCCTTATATTTGTATCCCTCTGAAACTAATTTTAATATTAACTGAAATTTTTTGGGCAATTGTTTAATTACACTTTTAAGATCAATTTCCAACAACATTCTTTCATCAATCGCGGGATCTAACTCAAGTATTTTTTCTTTGCTATCATCCATGTTAAACTCGTCAAAATTCACTAACTTCCTGGCAGACTTCCGAAAATGATCCTGCATGACATAAAAGGCTGTTTTTAATACAAAACTTTTAAATTTAAGTGGCTGACGAACATTTTTTAGACTAAAGAGCAGCCTGATATAGGTATCCTGACATAAATCATTAACCAGATTTTCATCCCTGAATTTGTGCTCAAAATAGGGACGTATAAATTGTTCTGCTTTCTTGCAGATCAATTCCAGTGATTTTTCATCACCGCTTTTATATTTATCAAAAAGTTCTATCAATTTTTTTGGTGTCATAAATCAATCTTCAATACGGCTGAATTAGGTAAATCTAAGTGAATAAGGAATTAGAATTTCTGATGAATAAACTGAATAAACGTATTTTTATCGGTTTTTATGAGAATTTTAAAATCAGTGCTTCGATATCATATTTAAATTAAATATAAACTTATAATCTTAAAAGTTTTTTAAAGTCAAAATAATTCCATTTATTTTATAGTCCAGTTTATCTTTAAAAAAGCAGCTAACGTTATCTTGCGGGAGCAGGTATCCCGCTTCCCAAATAAAAAACCCCTCCTTTGGCCATTAAAGAAACGGCTAAATGCTGAAAAACAATAAATAGATCAGCGCTTAACGTTGTTGTTTTTATGGCTTCTTGCTATATTATAGGCAAAACTAACAATGGCCATAAAAAAGGATATTACGGTATTCAATTTAAAAAAGTGGCCTTTTATAGCGCTGAACTGCCAGCGCAAGAGAATTTTATGAAATCTGCCATCATATGCTGCTCTCTTTGCCTGCTCATATCTTATAACCCACTGTTTTCCCAGCAAAAACTGACTATCGCCGTGCTGGAGCTGGATGCCGAAGGTGTAACAGCATCGGGGGCAAGGGTTATTTCGCAGCGGCTGCGAAGCGAGCTTTTTCAAACAGGGCAGTTTATGGTCCTGGAAAGAGATAAAATGCATGATGTGCTGCAGGAACAGGGCTTCCAGAAAAGCGGCTGCATAACAAATGAGTGTGCCGTGGAGATAGGAAAATTAATCGGTGTGCAACAAATGCTGGCCGGTAGTATAGGAAAAATTGGCAAGCTGTATACGTTAAACGTCCGAATAATTGATGTGGAATCGGGCCGCGTTGTAAAAACAGCGGTTGATGACTGTCTGTGCCCCATCGAAGAGATATTAACTACATCCACTTTTGAAATTGTGAAACAACTGGCCGGTAGCGGGCCCGCAAAAAGAAACGATGTGCGCAGCTATGAAATAACAGAGAATTTCTCCCGCTTTTATATCTCACCCCTTATCGCCCATGGTTTTACAGACGCTACGCAATTTGGATTTGGTACCCGGCTTAGCCACCAGTCTGAAAGTGGCCTGGTTATCGGTGCTATGTACATCTACCATATCGGAACAGATGTCTTCAAAGATGTATCATATGGTGATCAGGATTTGAACGCGGATTCCTGGTATTTTACCGCTGATATAGGTTATGCCTTTACTCAAAGCAGGCTGCGCCTAACACCTTCGCTGTTAATCGGCATTTATGATTATTACCGGCTGGAAAAACAATTCCTATGGAGCGGCCAGACGATCATCAAAAAAGATCTTGGCAACGGGTTGTGCTATGGCGGGCATATAGGGCTGGACTATGATATTGTGCAAAACTTTTCTATCGGCCTGGGTATCATGGCCATTGCCGGTATTAAGGGACAGAAGCATATCAGCCCTTACGCAGCATTAAATTTTATTTTTTAATTGCAGGGGCAGTAGTCAAAAAAAATGAGGCGAACGCGCTTTAATAACAAGAGTGACACAGCTTAGTGTCAGCAGCAAAGAGGCAAAAGATGAAGAGAACCATTTATAACACAGCGCTATTTTTTTTAGTGTTAAGCGCCTGTCAAATGCCCACCAGCGGCAACATAGAAACGGCCGGCTACCCCCTGCAGGTCGGCAACAGCTGGACCTATCTGCGTACAATCGATTTTTTGTACCCGGGCACCAATACTGCGGCCGACTTTTTTGCGCCGCCGCTGGAAGATTATGTGTATGTAACGGTGGACCGTACAGAAAGCATAACAAATTATCCACTTAGCTATGTGGTAAAGTCGCGCCTGGAATTCAGTGAGGATTTCAGCGAAAATTACTATGATGTAAAAGAGGATGGTTTGTATCATGTAGCCTACAGTAATGCCGGGGCTGCGCCAATTGTGCACCCCAAGCAGGCCCAAAAGGGGGCCATTAATTTTAATAACAAATCCTACGCTTCTATGAATGAATTGCTGGCAGAACTGACCCCTACTGATAACCCGGGTTTACCTCATCTTGTGGCCGATTCACTGCGCTACGAAAACCCACCCCTGCTGACCTTAAAATACCCGCTGCAGGTGGGCTCAGAATGGATCTACCGCCAAAATTTTCCCTGGCGCATGGGCAAAGCGGTAGAAGGGGAAAAGATGATCGAAACCGTTGCCGGTAATTTCTTTTGTTTTGAAATAAAATGGCTGTACGATATGGACAATAATAATAGCTGGGACGAAAACATATATATTATTGATCATATTGCTAATGAAGGGCTGATTAAAAGGACCCTTTATATCTTGGGTGCTGTTTATACAGATGAATACGGTAATGAAACTAGCGGTTTTGATTATAAAGAGACCATAGCATTAACGGATTATTCCGCTCAAAATGCAGGCTGACAAAGTTAGTTAAGAAGTTTCAAATCCGGGTTCTAAAAAACTGTCAACCATTATCTTTTTAATCTTGCATTGCAGCCATATAATTTCCGGCTTACAATTTTTTAAAAATTAAAGATGTAATCCTACCCTTATTAACGCTTCTTTTTCCTTTGCTATTTTACAGCATAATTGCGTACTTTTATTATTGCATTAAAAAGAGGCAGGAACTTCTTTTGAGCCACATACGACGCATAAAAGGCACACAGGATATACTTCCACAAGAATCCGCACAATGGCTGCAGCTGGAAAACAGTGTACGGCGCCAGATGGCCCTGTTTAATTACCATGAAATCCGTACCCCGGTTTTTGAACTGACCGAGCTCTTTGCGCGCGGCATTGGCCAGCTTACCGATATTGTATCCAAGGAGATGTATACCTTTAAAGACCGTTCGGAAAAAAGCATCACTTTAAGGCCGGAGATGACTGCCCCGGTGATGCGCGCTTACCATGAAAACAACCTGCAGGCCCAGGCGCCTGTGAGCAAACTATTCTATATTTCCTCCCTGTTCAGGCAGGAAAGACCGCAAGCCGGCCGCCTAAGACAATTTCAGCAGTTTGGTGCTGAGTTTATCGGCAGCCCGCTGCCGCAGGCGGATGCCGAAACCATCATTCTGGCGCTGAACATTTTCCGCGAACTTGGTCTTAAAAAGCTTGAGCTAAGAATAAACAGCGTTGCTAACAGCGCCAGCCGTGAACCGTATAAAAAAATACTGCAGGATTATCTGCGATCCAATATCACTGCTCCGACCGCAGAGGTGCAACAACGCATTGAAAACAATCCGCTGCGCGTGCTGGATTCCAAAGATCCCGCTTTAGCAGACGTTATTGAAAAAGCGCCCAAGCTCATTGATCACCTGGATGAAGCAGCGCAACAGCATTATGACAGCGTTAAAAAAATACTTAAGCAGCAGGCCATTTCTTTTATTGAAGATGGCACCCTGGTGCGCGGCCTGGATTATTACACGCACACTGTTTATGAAATTACAAGTGCCGGGCTCGGCGCCCAAAACGCTATCTGCGGTGGCGGCCGATATGACCTGTTAAGCAAAGAACTTTCCGGTAAAGATATTGCCGCTGTCGGTTTTGCGGCAGGTATGGAACGTATCCTGCTGGCCTTGCACAGCCAGCAAACCACCCTTGGCCGCTTGCCGGCGCTGGATGTTTTTATTGCAGCTTTGGGATCTGAGGCAGTAAATGCTGCCCCATTATGGTGCAACCGACTGCGGGAAAAAGGATTTTCCGCAGATACAGATTTCCTGGCGCGCAGCATTAAAGCACAAATGCGCGAAGCGAATCGGCAACAGGCAAAATTTGTGCTAGTTGTGGGAGAAAAGGAATTATCAAATAAAGTGTTTTCTGTAAAGAATATGGAATCCGGAGAACAAAAGGATATAGCCTTTGATAAAGTGCTTAGCTTTTTACAAAGCGGACTATCCTGATAAAAATAAAGTGATTAATGATAACCGCATTATCTAAAAACCGCTTGCTGCAGATAAAAAAGTTACGTCACAAAAAATACCGTGATCAGGAACAACGGTTTTTGATAAGCGGCTTACGCGCCGTGAAAGAAGTTTTAAAAAGTCCGGCCAACTGCCTGGAACTGCTGGTTGACGATTCCCATACGGATATTCTTTATGAACTGGATGCACGCGATATTAAGCATACTGCGCAATACAGCGTTGACGCCAAAGATTTTTATACGATAGTTGACGAAAAAAATCCGCAGGGAATCTGCCTGGTCGTTAAAAAGCCTGCGTATCTGGATCCATTAAGTATTAGCGGCCGCAATATATTATTCCTGGATAGAATTAATGACCCGGGAAACCTGGGTACTATAATCCGCAGTGCCGCCTGGTTTGGAATAGACGCCTTGTTGATTAGTCCGAATTCAAGCGATCCCTACCAGCTAAAAGTTACCCGTTCCTCGGCCGGAAATATTTTAAATATAGCTATTTACGAAGATGTTAATATCGCGGATCTTAAGCAGTTAAAAAAAGCCG
>CAVRRG010000063.1:0-19617 GCA_963723365.1 Calditrichota bacterium
CATGTTTATGTCCTGTATTGGTTAAGTTCATCTGTTAATAAGGCTAAATTAATTTCTTCTCCACCTGTTTTTTGACTGGCTTGTTCAATAGCAGTCATTTGATCTTCAAAGATAGCCTTACTGTCATAGAGTAATCTGCCAATTAATGTGCTTTTGCCATCATCAACACTTCCTGCTGTTGTGAAGCGCAAAAGCTCGCTTTTATCATAGTTTTCCAGAATCTTATTTGTCATTATTAGAAATATCCTTCTTTTTTGCGGTCTTCCATAGCTGCTTCACTTCTTTTATCATCAGCACGTGTCCCGCGTTCTGTTGTTCTGGAAGCTGCAATTTCGTTAATAATATCATCAAGATTATTAGCAGGAGATTCAACAGCTCCGGTGCACGTCATGTCGCCTATTGTTCTAAAACGGATGGTCTTCTTTTCCCATTTTTCGCTTTTTAGCAATTGAATATATGGTGATTTTGCAAGATAAGTACCGTCGCGACTAACGACTTCGCGCTGGTGAGTAAAATAAAGATTGGGCAGATCAATATTTTCCAGCTTTATGTATTGCCATACATCCAGTTCCGTCCAATTACTTATTGGAAATACCCGAAAATGTTCACCCATATGTTTACGCCCATTAAATATGTTCCAAAGTTCAGGTCGCTGGTTTTTAGGATCCCATTGTCCAAAATCATCTCTGTGAGAAAAAAAACGTTCTTTGGCCCGCGCTTTTTCTTCATCTCTTCTTCCACCGCCAAGGGCTGCGTCAATTTTTAATTCTTCAATGGCATCGAGCAGGGTGACTGTTTGGGCTTTATTTCTGCTGGCATTCGGACCCGTTTCTTCGGCCACTTTTCCCTGCTTTATGGAATCTTCAACGTAGCGCACATCCAGCCGGGTTTCTGTCTCTTTCATAAGTTTATCCCGAAAATCAAGTGTTTCTTTAAAATTATGTCCGGTGTCAATGTGCAATAATGGGAAGGGTAATTTTGATGGATGAAAGGCTTTCCGTGCCAGGTGAAACATTACTATGGAATCTTTGCCCCCGGAAAATAGCATCACAGGACGTTCAAATTGTGCCGCGACTTCACGCATTACAAAAATGGACTCGGCTTCCAGTTCTCTTAAATGACTTATAGTGTAATTATGCATATGTTTTATTTTTTCTTGATTAGTGGTAGTACTTTCTTAAGTAAATTATTTGTTGAATCAGCAATGGATTGATTCTCTGTTTTTATCTCAATAGCAGGATTTATTGGCGCTTCAAAAGGAGCATTTATGCCGGTAAAATCTTTAATCTCTCCAATACGTGCTTTTTTATATAATCCTTTCACATCTCTTTTTTCACACACTGCCAGCGGTGTATTAATAAATACTTCGATAAAATCGTCATCCCCAATTATTTCTTTGGCCTGCCGACGGATCTTTATTGTCGGGCTGACAAAACTATTTATTGTAATAATACCGCAATCTAAAAATAATTTTGAGATTTCCGCTATTCTTCTGATATTTTCTGTCCTGTCCAGATCTGAGAATCCGAGATTATTGTTGATTCCTGTCCGGATATTATCACCATCTAAAATTTGAGTTAAAAAACCTTTTTGATGTAATATATTCTCAAGGCCAATAGCAATGGTCGATTTTCCAGATCCCGATAATCCTGTAAGCCAGATAACTTTTGCTTTCTGACCTAATAATTTCTCCTTCTCATTCCTGGGGATGATTCTATCAAAAACAGGATGAATATCAGTATTTAATGCTGACATGAATTATTTTCCATAAAAATTGCAGACGGCAAAAGTACGAAAATAAACCATAAATATTCAAACTTTATATCACAAATCTGATGTAAATTATTGAAAAATATAATTGGGTGATTATAGATATTTTTCTATATTCAATTCCTTTAATGAGTATCTCGAGTAATTAAAAATTAATTATGGAAAATAATGTCGAATAATTTTGCTTTGATTGGTGCTGCTGGATATATAGCCCCGAAACATATGCATGCCATAAAGGAAACAGGAAATAAATTGATTTGTGCCCTGGATCCAAGCGATTCGGTAGGAGTGTTAGATCAATATTTTATGAACGTAGATTTTTTTACTGAATTTGAACGCTTTGACAGACATGTTGAAAAGTTAAGAATGAAAAGCAAGGCAAATCAGATAAATTATATCAGTATTTGCTCGCCCAATTATCTGCATGATTCACATATCCGATTTGCTTTGAGGGCAGGAGCTCATGCCATCTGCGAAAAACCACTTGTTTTGAATCCCTGGAACCTGGATGCTTTAGAGGCTTTAGAAAGTAATTCAGAAAAAAATATTTATAATGTACTGCAGTTAAGACTTCATAACTCCATTATCTCTTTAAAACAGCAAATTGAAAAAAGTAAAAAAGAAAATAGTTATAAAAAGCATGATATTGACCTCACCTATATAACTTCGCGGGGTAAGTGGTACGATTATTCCTGGAAAGGTCAAATGGAGAAATCCGGTGGAATAGCAACAAATATTGGTGTTCATTTTTTTGATATGCTAATCTGGATTTTTGGTGATGTTAAAAAAAGCATTGTTTTCCTTAATGAAAAAGAAAAACCTCTGGTTTTATCGAATTGGAAAACGCGCGCATTCGCTGGTATCTTTCACTGGATAGAAATGACCTGCCGCAAAAGGCCGTAAGAGAACGTAAGCCCACTTTTCGGTCAATAACGATAGACGGCAAAGAAATTGAATTTTCAGGTGGATTTACAGATTTACATACCCAGGTTTACATGGATATTTTAAAAGGCGGCGGATTTAAAATTGGCGATGCGCGGCGTGCCATCGATTTAGTCCATGCTATTCGTCATTCAAAAGTTGAAAAAGTTGGCCATGTAGATGTCCACCCAATGGCTATGGGGAGATAAGAATGAATGCTGAATACTTTGTTCATCAAACAGCAGTTGTCGATAAAAATGTAAGTATTGGAAAAGGAACAAAAATCTGGCATTTCAGCCATATTCAGAGTGGCGCTCAAATTGGAGAGAAGTGTGTATTTGGCCAAAATGTCAATGTGGGCAATAATGTAAAAATCGGCAGTTTTTGCAAAGTTCAAAATAATGTTTCCATTTACGAAGGTGTTGAACTGCAGGATTATGTTTTTTGTGGTCCATCAATGGTGTTTACAAATATTTTGGATCCACGCTGCGAGTTTCCGCAGGTTGGAGCAAAGTTTTACAAAGAAACGCTGGTGGGCTATGGCGCTTCCATTGGAGCCAACGCTACCATTATTTGCGGCAATGCAATTGGCAGGTTTGCTTTTATAGCGGCAGGTTCAGTTGTTTCTAAGGATGTTCCGCAATATGCTTTGATGGCAGGTGTACCTGCCAGAAGAATCGGCTGGATGAGCAGGCACGGTGTTCATTTAAAAAATCCGGATAGCACTGGTACGTATACATGCTCAAAAAGTGGCTGGAAGTATAAGGTTAATGAAGAGAATAATCAATTAATCTGCCTGGATTGGCCGGAAAACAAAAGCTTGAAGAAATAAGTTCTATTTAATCTCTGCTACTTTCGCCAATATTAAAGTCCAAAGCTTATCAATGTGTTTTTGGCTCACGTAAGTCTGACCAATGACTATCCTTATTATATATTTACCATTTATTTTGGTATGCGTCAGATAGGCCTGGCCACTGGAATTTACTGCTTCAAGTAATCTTTCGTTAAAATGATTTACATGTTGCGGGGAGTCATTTTCAGGGATGAACCTAAAACAAATAAGGTTAAAATTAACAGGATATAGAATTTCAAAACCGCCTTGCGCATTCATTTTTTCAGCAAGTTTGTGAGCGTAATCCAAGTGATCCCTGAGGCGCGATTGAATCCCCTTGATACCAAAATTACGGATAACGAACCATAATTTGAGTGCCCTGAAGCGTCTGCCCAGCGCAATGCCCCAATCCCGATAATTATTTACCTGTCCCTGGTTTTTGGTTTTTAAATACTCCGGTAATATTTCAAAAGTGCGGATTAAAGCTCCTTTATCTCTTATGAAATAGACGGAACAGTCGAAATTTGTAAACATCCACTTATGAGGGTTCACAACAAAGCTGTCTGCTTTTTCGATTCCGGCACACCATTGCACGCATTTCAGGAAGAATTAACGTATTACCACAGTAGGCAGCATCCACGTGCAGCCAGATATTAAACTCACTGCATATTTCAGCTATCTCAGCAATGGGATCAACCGCGGTTGTGCTTGTTGTGCCAAAGGTTGCTATAACGCATAAAGGTTTTTTGCCTGATTTTAAATCTTTCTGTATCTGTTTCTTTAGCTCCACTGGTTTTAGTGATAGAGAATCATCAACCGCAATTTTTAACAGATTATCCAGGCCCAGCCCGGCTATCTTTACAGCCTTATCAATAGAGGAGTGGGTTTGATCAGAACAATAAATTCTATAATTATTATCTTTGAGCCCTTTGATATTCACCTTGTAATCGGAGTTTTTTTCCCTTGCGGTGAGTATGGCGCACAAAGTGGCAACCGATGCAGTATCCTGGATGACGCCGGTAAACTCTTTTGGCAGGCCCAGCATATCCCTTAACCAGTTAACAACCAGCTCTTCAAGTTCTGCGGCGGCCGGAGATGTCTCCCATATCATGCACTGGGCAGCTAAAGTTGCCGTAATCATTTCGGCTAAAATACTGGGATAACTTGAATTGGCAGGAAAGTAGGCATGGAAATTTGGATGCTGCCAGTGGGTGATACCGGGCATCAGTATCTTTTTAAAATCCGCCATAATTGTATTTATATCTTCACCTTTTTGCGGAGCCTGATCAGGAAGATTATTTATGATATCTCCCGGATGCACCTGAGACTTGACTGGATATTTCTCCACATTTTCCAGATAGTCGCTCATCCAGTCTACTATTTCATGCGCCTGTTTTCTAAATTCATTTGTGTCAATCACAAACCTTCTCCAAAATTAGCAAAGTATTTATTTTAATAGTTTCCAATTGTTATCCACCGTGGGCTTTATAATGCCAAGTTTTTGTATATAGGCTGCCAGAATATTGCGCATTTCTTCGGTCGATTTAAAAATTATCTTATTGTTTTGAGCGCCGGCTGCAATAATATGTCCGCCGCCACCGCTTGCCCGATAACTGTTTAAAGCCACCTTATATATTTTGTTTAAGTCAAAATGGCTGCCATCGAGGTTTTTGAGATTTACAACCCTTTCAGCAACAGGTTTGCCAACATCTATTGTGTAGCTCAATCCCTCGGCCATATCATAGTTAAAACCGGGTATCGCTTTGTCGGTTACAATTACTCCATCCACTAATTTGAAAAAACGAGCTGAAAATTCAAGGAAGTCTTTAATTTGCTGCCCGCTCATTTCCATCACATAAAGATAATTTTCATAATAATACATTCCGTAAATATCTTTAACCAGAATATCGCCGGCATCAAGTTTTAAACGGCTGTTAAAAGAGGCTGCAAAAGATATATCGGCTCCTGTGTAGTCGATTTGAGCTTTGTTAATCAGTTCTAATAACGGGGTATCCTTAAAATAAGCATCCTGCGCAGAAATAAGCCCGGTTGATTCGCCAACTTTTTCCCTGATATATTTTAAAGTCTGATTATGATAATATTGTGTCGCATCTAAAATTTCCTGGTCCGGTATTACATCAAGCATTGACTCAATCCAGGCTGCTTTTTTTATTGGCTGCCATTGTTCCTGATCATCTCTCTGCAATACTACTTCCAGCACAGCAAGGTTTCTTGCCCAGGAGCCTGCATTTATTAAAAGAGGATCATTTTTAGATTCCATTTTATGTTCAAATTTGCTTTCGGAGGAGCTTGCGTTGTGTGAATGGCCGGCAAAGATAGCGTCAAAACCCACAACACTTTTTGCAACCAGTCCGGAAGCGTTTTCATTTGGTATTCCTGTGGCGTCCGTTCTTTCTTTGCTATAATTTTCGTTGAACCCGGCATGGAAGAGGCCAATCATTATATCTGACTTTGATTTTAATTCCTTTGAATATTTTGATGCTGTTTGAACCATATCCTGCCATTCAATTCCCGGATATAAGGATTTATCAAGCCATAAAGGGATGCCCGGTGTAGTCAATCCTAAAAAACCCACTTTAATCCCACCGCGCTCGATAATTGTAAAAGGTTTAAAATAAGAACTACCATTTTCCAAAACTGCGTTAGCTGCTAACCATGGAAATTCGGATTCTTTTTCAGCTTTGCTATAAACTTCAATTCCCTGCTCAATATCATGGTTGCCCACAGCGAAAGCATCATAGCCCATCTTGTTCATTGTAAATATCATGGGGTGGGTTAAATGAAGCTCATGCTTATTAAAATACCATGTAAGCGGTGTGCCCTGCAATAAATCGCCGCTGTCCACAAGGATAATGTTTTTATGTTTTTGGCGATATTCCTTAACGCGTGTTGCTACTTTTGCCAAACCCAAACTATTATCCGGCTCGTCCTGAAAATAATTATAAGGATAAATATTTCCGTGAACGTCTGTGGTTTGGAGTATTAACAAGGTATCAATATCGCTTGCAGAGAGATGGGTACTAAATGCATATACAATAATAATAATGAGCTTTCTCATAATTTTACATTCCTGTAAGCGTATTTAATTAAAATGATCGTTGAATTAAATGAATCTAAAATATATTTTACAGTTATTCTATTTAATTTGGTAAAAAATTGAAACGGACTCAAAATCAGGCTTTGGGAAAAAAGGGCGAGGACCTGGCCTGTAAGTTTCTGGAAGAAAAAAATCATATTGTTTTATTCCGTAATTACAGAACAGGCAGGTCAGAACTGGATATAATTTCCCGTGTGGCCAGAGTCCTTGTAATAAGCGAAGTAAAAAGTTTTTACGCCAATCCACTGGGTGCGCCTGAATTTCGTGTGCATAGAAGAAAGCAGCAGCAAATTATCCAGGGTACTTATGGCTTTTTAGAGGAAAATCCGCAGCTCCAGGGATTGGATGTCAGGCTTGATGTTATTATTATAGACTTTTCAAGTTATCCCGCCACAATTACCCAACATCAGGGAGCCATCTTTGAAGACGGTAATGCAAAGTATTAAAACAGAAAACTAAAATAAAAGAGAAAAACAATGCCTTTCTCATCATATAGACGCCAGTTTCCTTTTACAGTTAACAGGAAATATTTAAATCATGCCTCAATTTCTCCCCTGTCCCAAGACGTTCGCGAAAAAATGGACTGGTACATTAATAACCGCAGCTTTGGTGAAATTGAATTCTTTGAAGATATTGAAGAAATCCTCATTCAAACCAGGAAAATGCTTGCTGATCTTATAAACGGATCTGCAACAAATATTGCATTAACTTCCAGTGCTACAGAAGGTTTGAACCATTTGGCGCAAGGCTATAATTGGAAAAAAGGGGATCAAATAATTTTTGCTGATATTGAATATCCTGCAAATGTGTATCCATTTAAAAATTTGGAGAAGATTGGAGTTGAGCTTGTTTTTGCTCGGGCCAAAAAGGGTTCGCTAAAGGTAGGAGATATTGAAAATAAAATAACACCAAAAACAAAAATGATTTTTTGCAGTTTTGTTGAATTTATCTCCGGTTATAAAAACGATCTGCTTGAAATGGGCGCTATATGCAAAAAAAATAAAGTCCTTTTTTGCGTTGATGCCAGCCAGGGGTTGGGAGCCATGCCGCTTGACGTATCCGCCTGTCACATAGATTTTTTAACCTGCAGTGGACACAAATGGTTAATGGCGCCCATGGGTGTTGGTTTTATGTATGTTAATCCCTCTCTTTTCGAAAAATTAAATCCTGTTTTTATTGGTTATAAAAGTGTGCAGAATGATCCTTATGATTTAAAATATAAGATGGATTTATTGCCTGATGCCAGGCGTTTTGAATATGCAACAAAAAATTATCTGGGGATTTGTGGATTATGGGCTTCTCTGGAAATACTGACAAAACTTGGTCTACCGGCTATTGAACAGCATTTAAATATTCTGGGCAAACAGCTTGTAGACCGCTTACAGGATTTTGATTTAAAATTTTTAGGTTCGGATGATTCCTTTTATTGGTCTGGTATTTTCTCATTTGGATGTGCAGATGCTGAAGAACTCTATATTTATCTATCTAAAAACAAGGTGATTTGCAGCGTTATCCATGGAAATCTAAGATTTTCGCCTCATTTTTATAATAATCGTGAAGATATTAACGAAACAATCGAGATAATAACTAAATGGTATATAAACAGAAAAAGATGATCCTAACAAGTTGATACATAAATTACAGCAATAAGGAAAATTATGAAAAAACATTTTGTCAAAATAGGCTTTGGAGCATTATTAGGTCTTATTAGCGCCTTTGTGGTATGGTTAGCTGCAAATTTTTTGGCTACCGAAATTCTCACACAATATGAATGGCGCACTTACGATTGGCGGATTAAAAAACAAATTGAAGATGTCCCGGAAGCCGCAATTGATGATATTGTCATAATTGATATTGATGGCCGCGCAGTTTCGGAATTGGGCAAATTCTCCCAATGGCCCCATTCTTACCATGCACAATTAATTAAAAACCTGAATGAAAATGGCGCAAAGTTAGTTGGCTTTGATATTCTTTTTGATAAACAAATATATAATATTCAACAAAGTGATAAATTTGTTGAGGCTGTTGGCAAATCTAGCAATATTTATAATTCGCTCTATTTTGGGATGGCCGACACTCTTAATTGGCGCTACGAAATGAAAAATGAACCGAGTGGTTTTAACGCCCAAAAATTTTATTACCAGCTCGGAGATAAATTTCGGCCATTGATTAAAAAAGAAAAACGTTTTGAAAACGAGTTTATTGAGTTACTGAATGCCAGTAAAGGAAATGGTCACGTAAACTTTAACGCTGATGCCGATGGCGTTGTAAGATCAATTCATCTGTTTACAGAGTTTAATGGTCACCTTTACCCCTCCTTAGCCTTCAGTATGTATATGGATATTGTTGGCGCGGACCGCGTGCAGATGGATGGACCCGGCAGTCTGGGATTATATGCCTCTGGAGAAAAAGTCGTTTCTATTCCTGTTGATGATCATGGTAATATGCGTATTTCTTATTATGGTACCTATAAGACATTTCGTTATATAAGCTATTATGATGCTTTAAAAAACAGGGTTGATGAAGAACAATTAGGTACCGAAAATCATTATTTTAACGATAAGATATTTCTAATAGGTACCAGTTTGGCCGGCTTGTTCGATTTACGTAACACACCTATGCTGCAGGCATTTCCTGGTGTGGAGATACATGCCAATATTTTACAAACATTACTTGATCAAAACTTTGTTACCCGCATGACAGCCACCGGAACGTTTGTTTTAATGGCATTGTTAGGCATA
Source organism: Calditrichota bacterium (assembly GCA_963723365.1). Classification (GTDB taxonomy): domain Bacteria; phylum Calditrichota; class Calditrichia; order Calditrichales; family J004; genus CAVRRG01. The sequence continues at coordinate 9,383 of CAVRRG010000063.1, forward strand.
GTGCTGGGTATTTTGATGAATTTTTTTAAGCCGCTTTATAGTATACTTTTACTTGTATTTGCTGGGCTTTTACACATATTTATTTCATGGATTTTATTTGTAGACAGCAATTTATGGGTAGATATATTTACACCAATCCTTACCATATTTGTCACTTTTAGTGTCGTTTACATTTACCGTTACGCTACAGAAGAACGTAACAAACGCTTTATCCGCTCCACATTTTCACATTTTGTCACAAAGTCTGTGGTGGATGAGTTATTAGCTAATCCCGATAAAATAAAACTGGGTGGTGAAAAGAAAATCTGTACTGTTATGTTTAGTGATGTGGCAGGTTTTACATCCATTTCCGAGAAACTCTCGCCTGAAGCTCTTGTGTCACTGCTTAATGATTACCTTACACAAATGACAAATATTATTTTTGAATATGATGGTATGTTGGATAAATATGAAGGCGATGCTATCATGGCGGTTTATGGTGCTCCTGTTTCATCTGGAAACGATGCCTATAATGCATGTATTTCGGCGCTGGAAATGCAGGAAGCACTCAAGCGGATGCGCGCTATGCTGCGCAAACAAGGACGGGATGAGCTTTATGCCAGAATTGGTCTGAACACCGGTCCAATGGTTGTTGGCAATATGGGTTCTGAAACACGTTTTGATTATACGGTTATGGGTGATGCCGTTAACCTGGGTGCACGGCTTGAACCGGCCTGCAAGCAGTATGGTGTTAATATCATGATTGGTCCTCAAACGTATGCTCAGGCTAAAGAAAAGATTTTTGCCAGACAATTAGATCTTTTGCGCGTTCATGGGAAAACCGAACCAGTTGAGGTTTATGAACTCATCGGAACTGTTGAAAAAGGTATTAGCCAGGACAAGCAGGCAGGAATCCAGCTTTTTGGAAGAGGTTTCCAGCACTATTTGAAACAAAACTGGGAAGAAGCGCAAAAAATCTTTGAAGCAGTTTTGGCCCTGGATCCCAATGATGGACCCAGCAAGCGATATATTAAACGCTGCAGCGTTTATGCAGAAAATCCACCGGAAGCCAGTTGGGATGGTGTTTTTGTTATGAAAACAAAATAGCCATAAAAATACATATTAGGAGTTATTCTTATTTTTTACTTTTTTTCTTCCGATAATATTTAATAAAAATAAAAAGTATCTATGCTGAAAATTAGCACGGGATAATATTAGATAATATGGAACATAAAATATTGGCTGTTGATGATAACAATATTAACATCAAGCTGTTAAGCCGCACACTAACCAATAATAATTTTTCTGTTTTAACGGCATCTTCCGGTAAAGAAGCTATTGAAATTACAAATACCGAAAAACCGGATCTCATTTTACTGGACGTCCTGATGCCTGAAATGGATGGTTTTGAAACCTGCACTATTCTTAAAGAAAATAAAGATACAAAACATATTCCGGTTATATTTCTATCTGCTAAAAATGAAACAATCGATAAAGCAAGAGGTCTGGCCTTGGGCGGATCAGATTATTTAACAAAACCTTTTGATCCTGTTGAAATAGTAGCACGTATTCGTTCCCATATTTCAATTAGAGAAAACGTGATAGATCTTGCTCACAAAAATGATCTACTCAAAAAACAGATTTCAGAATTACAAAACGGCAATGGTTCAGGAGAGATTGTTTTTGACGAGTTTAATTATTTGGAGAAGATAAAAGACATAAATTACCGTGAAACAAATAAATACTTCCAAATAAATTCCCGTGTAAAATTAAAGACGCCCCCCGCTACAACAGTTCTTATCCCCGCTTTTTTGGATAATCATAATTTTATTTTTTTAATTTCAGGCGGATTTAAAAAAGATTATAAAACATCTTTTGTACAGCTATTATTAAAGCAGTTTGTAACAGGTTTTTTTAAAGGAAATAAGGAAAAAGTTATTTATGAAAAAGATTTTCCAGCGCTGTTTGATTTGATTTTGGATGAGTTCTCTCCTGATATTTTTGGTGCGGCCTTTACTCTCTCACTGGGTTTGGTAAATGCGGTAAAATCAGAGTTCACTCATTTTTCGATGCATCAAACAGCACCTGTAATCTTAGACAGCAATATGATTCCGGTAAAGACCAGCCCCTTGCCCGTATTTTTTGATTCACAGTATTCCAAAATTGTTAAAGCGCATAAAATAAAACTACCCCCAAAAGCTACCTTGTTCAATTACGTATACGGACAATCATTATCTGAACCAGATACTATGATCGAAATGGCCAAGCATTTTTCTCAAAAAAGTAAGAATATAAATTCTTCCATAGAAAGCATCTTCAAAATTTTGCCGCAAAAAGATGATGACCAGCTTTTAATGGCAGTTAAGCTATTGTAAGAGTTAATGCGTTTTCGGATGCACTTTCACTGGTTTGCTTTTGCTCACCCATCTCGCTAAATTCCCTGCTCTTTTACATGGAAAAATAATGGTCAAGATTGAAACTATAGAACAGGGAAGTATAGCAGAAGAATTAAATATTCAGCCTAATGATATTCTTGAATCCATCAATGGCAAAGAAGTTAATGATCGTCTTGATTACCGCTTCTATCAAAGCGAAGAAGAAATAGAACTGCATATCAAGCGCGGTAAAGAATCTTTTCTGTTCGACATTGAAAAAGATGCTGATCAGGATATTGGAATTGTTCTTGAAGAAATGGATTTGATGGCTTGCGGAAATAATTGTGTTTTCTGCTTTGTCTATCAAAACCCCAAAGGCATGCGCAAACCTCTTTATTTTAAAGATGAAGATTTTAGATATTCATTTATGTATGGCCATTATGTCACAATGACAACTATGACCCAAAAAGACCTGGAGCGCATTGTGGAACAGAGACTCTCGCCTTTGTACATATCAGTGCATTCAACAGAAGAGAAGACCCGTAAATTTTTATTGGGAATTAAAAAAGATGATCATCTCCTGCAGAAAATGGAATTTTTAACCGCTAATGGCATAGAGTTGCATACTCAGATTGTTTTGACACCGGGCGTAAATGATGGTGCAATTTTTGACCAGACTGTTGAGGATTTAAAACAGTTTTTCCCCGGGGTAAAGTCCGTTGCAGTAGTTCCAATCGGATTAACACAACATAGAAAAAGATTGACTCCTTTGCGCATACATACGCCACAGGAATTGCAGGATATGATTGATTTTGTAGATGTGAGAAGAGCGAGATTAAAAGAGGAATTAGGGAATTTTTTTATTTATCTGTCAGATGAATTTTTTATAAAAGCCAGGCAGCCTTTGCCTTCCGCGGCATATTATGATGAGTTTTACCAGATCGAAAATGGCGTGGGGGAGTTTCGTGATATGATTGATAGTTTTAACAATTCTTTTAATCCCGATGAGACAATCTTTTCTGAGAGAATTAAAATTACCTGGGTAACGGGCATGCTGGCCTTAAAACAATTAGAGGAGCATATTGTAAATCCTTTACGCCAGGTAGAGAATCTGCAAATAGATCTAATAGCAGTCGTTAATAAATGGTATGGGCCATCCATTCAGGTTTCCGGTTTGCTTGTGGCCGAAGATATCTACCAGCAGCTAAAAGAGAAAGAGCTGGGCGATTTAGTTTTACTGCCCCCGCGCGTATTAAATGATGACGGCTTATTTTTAGATGACTGGACCGTTAATGATCTTTCTGAAAAATTAGGCGTTCCCTGCCATGTATATAGTGGCCCATTAGCGGCCTTACCAAATGAACTTGAAAGCTATCTGGCTGAGATTGCTTAAGGAAATTTTATAAATAAATGAGTGAACCTATCGTGGCCATTATTGGCCGTCCAAATGTTGGGAAATCAACGTTATTTAACCGTCTTGTGGGATCACGCCAGGCTATTGTTGATGACACACCCGGAATAACACGCGACAGAAATTATGGCATTGTTGAGTGGAGTGGCCAACAATTTATGCTGATTGATACAGGCGGCTATTTGCCCATTTCAACTAATATGATGGATATGGCAATTAAAGAGCAGGTTGAAATTGCTATGGACGAATCCGATATACTGTTGTTCACTGTTGATGCCCAAACCGGAATTACTGAGATAGATCAACAGATTGCTAATATGTTACGCAAAGCAGATCGTAAAGTAATTGTAGCTGTTAATAAAGTTGATGATGAACGCAATGATCCTGATGTAAGTGAGTTTTATAATTTTGGATTAGGTGAACCACATTCCCTGTCCGCAATGAAGGGACGCGGCATCGGCGATTTCCTGGACAACATTCTTGAAGCAATAAAAGAAAATCCTTCCAAAGAGACTGATTTTGACGGAATTAAGTTGGCCATAGTTGGAAAAGAAAATGTAGGAAAATCATCATTTACCAATACGTTGCTTAATCAAAACCGTTCAATAGTAACCGATATTCCCGGAACCACGCGCGATTCCATTGATTCTGTTTTACGGTATAAAAATGAAAATTTCCTGTTAATAGATACTGCCGGATTAAAACGCAAAGCTAAAGTCAAGGAAAATGTCCTCTTTTATAGCAGCCTTAGAACCTTTCGTAGTATACAAAGAGCGGATGTGGTCTTTTATTTAGTTGATATTAAGGAGGGAATTTCCAGGCAGGATGTCTTAATATTAGATGAAGCAACCCGCCAACGCAAAAGTATTGTTTTGTTACTGAATAAGTGGGATTTAGTTGAAAAGAATAATTCTTCAACTAAAGAGCATACTTCTGATGTATTAGACAGATTAGGGGTTCTGCGCTTTATCCCCATGATGTTTGTTTCTGTTCTGCAAAAGCAGCGCTTATTCAAAGCCATTGACCTTGCCAAAGAGGTCTATGCAGAATCTAAAAAACAAATAGCGACATCTGAACTAAATAAATTTTTTGGTCCATTGATTCATGAAACTTCTCCTCCTGCGGTAAAAGGAAAGGAAATAAAGATTAAATATATAACACAGATAAAAACTAACTTCCCTTTATTCGCCTTTTTCTGCAATCATCCAAATCTGATTACTGAAAATTATAAACGATTTCTGGAAAATAAACTGCGGGAGAAATATGGATTTAAAGGAGTCCCTGTTATACTTTCCTTCCGTAAGAAAAATGATTAATATTTAATAAATGTACTTATGAAAAGTCTTTTTATATTTATCCTTCTGTTAAATCCTGCAGGCCATATTTCAGCTCAAGATAACACAAGCCGGGTGCAAAATGAGTTACTTGCTGTAATGGAAAGTTTTGAGGAGGAAGACTTAAAATCCAGCCATCTTAAGTGCGGATTTGCGAGTCAATTTGCAGCCATGCAAAAAACAACTGCTGCCACGGTTTTTGCTGCTCCCGATCGGCAGATAACAATTCAATCCCCGGCAGGCAGGTTTAACCTTCATTATGATACTACAGGTAATGATGCCGTGCCATTGGAAGACATTTCAAACAATAATATTCCCGATTACATAGATTCAGCTGCCATCGCTCTGGATTATTGCTGGGAAACATTAATTGATAACTTTGGATATGCCCGGCCTCTCGATGAAATGGGTCAACCAGTCACAGCTTATGACATCTATTTCACTAATTTCCCCAATGTCTTTTTGTATGGTCAAACTGCACCATCTTTTTCTGAGCAAAGCGGCAACTGGGTCAGCTATATTGAATTAAATAATGATTTTTCGGAGTCTGGATTATATACTAAAGGTCTTGCAGGATTACAAGTTACAGTAGCCCATGAATTTTTTCATGCAATTCAGATAACCTACAATGTATGGAATTCAGAACTCTTTTTTTATGAGATGTCTTCATCCTGGGTAGAGGATATACTTTACCCGGAAATAAATGATTACTTTCAATACTTAACAAACCTGTTTGACACTGTTCAGGATGAATCATTATTCAGTCGCTCAAACGAATACGCCAATGCCTTGTATGTGCATATGCTCTCTTCAAAATATGGCATCGATTTAATTACCGAAATTTGGGAGCAAACGTCTGTTATCTCGCCTCTTCAGGCCCTAGCACATTCTCTGGCTGATCGTAACAGTAGCATTTCAATTAGCATTAATAATTACGGAAAATGGCTATACTTTACCGGAGAGAGAAGTTTGTCCGGACAATTTTTTTATGATGCGGCCTCTTTTCCAATGATCAATGTTGCTCAAAATTTTATTTTTAACGGTACCATGGACTACGACACAAGTTTTGTTGTTCCGGCAAGCAGTTTCAGATTATTAAAAGCGGATCAACTAATCGAAACGATGAATACCTTGAAAGTGGAATCAAATACCGATAATACTAAGCTTGGCTTAAATATTATTGGTGAAAACTTTTTGGATAGAAAACCAAGTGCAGCAGGCAATTTCACTTCCTTTAATCTGGAATCCATACTGGAGGATATTGCATTTGTTATTTCAAATGGCGCTACTGCAAGTAACACTTTAAATTTTCTGTTTTTCCCGGGTTCGGAGGTATATAAAGAAAATATAACAATGGGCCCCAACCCGGTGCAGCTTCAGCAAGGTGCTGAAGCAAACTTCTATTCCATTCCCATAGGAGCAAAAATTTTTATTTTTAATGTAAATCAAAATCTGATCAGGGAAATGGCTAATGAAAACAATCTTGATCAGGTTGTTTGGGATATGAAAGATTCAAATGGCCATAATGTTAGCAGCGGTGTCTATTATTATATGGTAAAGAAAAATGGAAAATCTCAAAAAACCGGCAAAATTGCAGTTGTACGATAATGTATATTAAAACATTAATCTTTTCCCACCTTCTTCTTTTATCCACAATCTCAAACGGCCAGGATTGGATTCAACAAAGTATAGACTTAACAATTAATACTAAATTTGCGGCGGCGGAATCACTTATTATTAGCGAAAAAAATAAAAATGAGAATTCTATCGCGCTACATTTTTATTATGCATCTGTTTTAATATCAAAAATGACGCATTTTGAGAACAGAGCTGAAGAGAAAGAGTTTTTGAATAATATTCAATATGTTATTGAAAAAAGTAATGACGACCTTAATGCAAAAGACCTCGTCCAAAAAGAAAAGGCCAGGATTCTTTTTTATTTGGGAAGTGCCTATGGCTATTTAGCTTTTTTTCAGGAGCGAACAGGCGAATGGTTCTCCGCAATAAAGAATGCCAGAAACGCGCATGATTATCTGCAGCAGGTTGTTGAAACAGATTCTACCTTATGGGATGCCTATTTAGGATTAGGTTCCTATAAATACTGGTTGAATACAAAAATATATTGGATTCCTTTTGTAAAAGATGAGAGGGAGAAGGGTATTCAACTGATACTAAAAACAATCCATAACAATGCGCCGGGTAAAGCTCTAGCGATTCATCAGTTGATTTATATTTTATTGGATTATGGCGATTTTGATTTGGCCGAAAAGATTGCCGACGAAATAATCATTCAATTTCCTCAAAGTCAATTTATGTATTGGGCATATTCCCATGTATTTATGAAGAAGAAGGATTATAAAAAAGCAATTGTGGCTTATAATAAATTGTCGGATCTCATAGAAGCGGATCCTGCTGCAAACCCAAACCATAAAATTACCTGCCTGGCACGTTTGATGGATATGTATGCCAAAACAGGAAATTGCAAGAAAGCCAGGAACATAAATAATCAATTAACCGTTTCCGAAAATTATTCCTATATAAAACACAATGAAGAAGTTGAGCGCCTGCTAAAAGAAGTTAGCGAAAATTGTGCGGACTCTGGTTAACCATTATTTTTTTTTAAAGCATGGGTTTTCCTCTCATAATTCATCTTGATTTAAAAGTATGATCATTTTAAATTCCACAACTGTAGTTTTTTCTAAGTCAATAAAATAGTCGCATAAATTCTGGTAATTAATGAGCAAAATAATAGCTGTTACTAATCAAAAAGGTGGCGTTGGTAAAACGACAACTTCTATTAACCTGGCAAGTTGCCTGGCAGTGGCAGAACGCTCTGTGTTATTAATAGATATTGATCCACAAGCAAACGCCACAAGCGGTGTGGGTGTAAATCCTGAAGATAATGAAGTCTCTTCTTATGAAATTGTTCTAAATGGGATTGCTGCCTTAAAAGCTATTATTAAGACGGATGTACCGAATCTTGATTTGATCCCTTCTCACATACGTCTGGTAGGAGCTGAAGTTGAACTGGTTTCCACTGCAAACAGAGAAACGAAATTAAAAAAGGCTTTACAGGAAATAAAAGATAAATATGATTTTATTATCATAGATTGCCCTCCTTCCCTTGGACTTTTAACATTAAACGCAATGACTGCTGCAGATTCAGTTCTCATACCAATTCAGTGTGAATATTATGCATTAGAGGGTTTATCTCAATTACTTAATACGGTTCATCTGGTCCAGAAAAATCTCAATAAAAATCTACAAATTGAAGGTGTAGTTCTCACTATGTATGATAACCGCTTGAATTTATGTAATCAGGTTGCGGAAGAAGTTCGTGATTATTTTAAGGAAAAAGTTTACAAAACAGTAATTAACAGGAATGTACGATTAGGAGAAGCACCAAGTTTTGGGAAACCTATAATTATGTACGATGCGCTATGCATTGGAAGTCAAAATTATATAAAGCTCGCAGAGGAAGTTTTAGGTGAAAAAAACAAATAGACTGGGGAAAGGCTTAAGTGCTCTTATACCTGATACCGGCAATGCAGCAGCAGATGATGATGCGGTCTTAAAGGAAATCGATATAAATTTGATTCGTCCAAATCCTTACCAACCCAGATTAGAATTTGATCCGGTGGCCCTGCAGGAGCTTAAATCTTCTATTGAAGAAAAAGGTGTAATTCAGCCTATTACAGTTAGACGTGTAAGCGACCATTACGAGCTGATTTCAGGAGAGAGGCGTTTAAGAGCTGTTGCTGAGATTGGGCTGGCTACACTTCCTTGTTATATACTCCAAATAGATTCAAAAGAAGAAATGTTGGAGTTGGCAATTATTGAAAATGTCCAACGTGAAAAATTAAATCCGATTGAGCAAGCTCAGGCATATCAGCGTCTCATTGATGAATGCAAATTAACACAAGATGATGTTGCCCAAAAAATTGGTAAAGACAGAACAACAATAACCAACATTATCAGGTTATTAAAACTACCGGAAATTATTCAAACGAGTGTCAAAAAAAGCGAAATTTCGATGGGACACGCCCGCAGCTTACTCTCAATAAATAATGAGAGGTTTCAAAAAACGCTCTGTAATAAAATAGTTAAAGAAGGCCTTTCCGTGCGTCGTGTAGAAAAGATTATCAAGGAAACACAGGAAAAATCTAAAGTTAAAAAGAAGATAGCACCACGTCGTTCAGTTTTTGTACAAAAAGTCGAAGATAACCTGAGAGATTCTTTGGGCACAAAAGTAACGATTAAACCCAAGAGAGAGGGCGGTTTAATAGAAGTTGAGTTTTATTCTCCCGAAGATCTGAGTCGATTAGTTGAATTATTTGATCAAATCGAAAACAAGTAAAACAAGATTTTAAGATAATGGCACGCAAAAAAAGAAAAATAAAAACCTATTCCTTTTTAATAGTCCCTGATAGCAAAGATAATCCTAAAAATTTCACACTAAGTGTTATTGCAGTGCGATCGTTATTTATACTGGGAATTGTAATTATTACCCTGATCATCCTGGGAGCTACCACATACTGGAAGGTCGCTGATGTGGCGATTGATTATTCTCGTTTGCAGGAAGAAAACTTTGAATTACGCAGCAGTCTTAAAAGTATAGAGACAATGAAAGAGGAACTCTCTTTCATGAAAAATGCCAATGAGAAAATTCGAAAATCTTTAAGTGGCTATGTACAGGTTGAGAATATTGCAGAAAACGATACCGTGCGCACGGCTAACTTAAATTTTGAGTTGCTGGCTCCGGAAAAAAAGCGCACAATATTTAATTTTATCCCTTCCGTCATGCCCGTTAAAGGGTATATAACAAGGGGTTTTGAAACGGAAGATTTAAGTGCAAATCCGCATTATGGACTAGATATTGCTGCTGAAAAAGGTTCACCAATTATGGCGACTGCAGATGGAACAGTCATTTTTTCAGAGTGGACATATAAATCAGGGTATGTTTTAATTATTAAACATAATTATGGCTATTTATCAGCCTATAAACATAATCAGAGAAACCTGGTGAGCTTGTTGGAAAAGGTCGAAAAAGGTCAGGTTATTGCTTTAGTAGGCGATACTGGAGAAGTAAGTAGCGGTGCGCACGTTCATTTTGAAATATGGAATGAAGGCAACCCC
>CAVRRG010000064.1:0-13825 GCA_963723365.1 Calditrichota bacterium
TTCTTTTTATAGATTTAAACATTTTTCGCGCTTCATGGTTAGCCTCTGGCAGCACCTGGTCATTAAAGTAAATCATAACCAGAGTTATAACGAATCCAAAAATTAATGAAGGACGAATAGTACGATAAATACTAATCCCGCTTGATTTTAAAATTGTAATTTCGTTGTCTTCAGAAAAACGTCCGAAAGCCATTAAAACAGCGAGAAGCGTAGACATGGGAACGGCAAGAGCTACCATCCATGCTAAATTTAAGGAAATAAGCTCCAGGATAGTGAAGAGAGAAAGTCCTTTCCCAAATATTATACCAATAAATTTAGCTAAAAATTGCAAAAGGAAAATGAACATTATTACAAACAATGATCCAAAAAATGGCGCTAAATGTTCCTTGATTACATAACGGGTAAGAATTTTCATAAAATCCGGTTATTATTTAAGCTTATAAAAGATTGTAAAAATACAGAAAATGGCTATTTGAAACTAATCATTATTTTTGGTGCGTATACAATATTTATGAACAAAATGTTCAATCAAACAGTTTCTTGTTACGATAATAGCTATAATATTTATTTTTGGCATTTATACTAAATCCATAAGCAGGAGAAAAATGGCTTGATATCAATGATTTGCAATGATAAATTGCCACTCGTTTAAGAAGCAACACACCATATCTTACAATTCGGAGGAAGTCCCTATAACCTTTTGTACTGCGTTTAAATAACACTTTTTTTTAAAATATATATGATACATAATATTACGGGACTAAGATTCAAGATCTATTTCTTATTAATATTTCTGTTTCTTTTTATGCTGCCATGTGCTTTATTTGGGCAAATAGGTATAAAAACATCAAAACCAGCGCAGACTGTTGACCTATTTGAAGAAGAATTGTTTGGCTGGCAAAAGTATCAAATTGATTCCACCTTTTTTCAATATGACAGGAAAATCTCTCTTTATAAAAGAACAGTCTCCTTCGATTCCGCGGGCAAATTTGTAAGTATTCAAGAAAAAATTGATGACACAGAATTTTACTTTCCTGCGGTAGTAGATTTGGAAACATATGTTAATAGCTATCTGCGATTCAACGCCCGGCAGTTATTTACAAAAAAAACGGTTGAATTTATTGCAGGTTTAAAAGAAAAAGAATTTGGTGCAATTAAATTAGATATACCCTTACGGATTCAAAATGAAACCTTCAAACGCATTTTTGGATCTGACCGAATCAGTTTAAGGGTTACCGGTAATATTTCATTTGATATTTCCGGGCGTTCTGAGGAAAGAGGAGGGCAGTCTGTAAGCGCTCAGGAAAGCAGAAATACCTTCAGTCCGCGCTTTAATCAAACACAGCAGTTTACCGTTGAAGGTAAAATAGGTGAGAAAGTAACCGTTTCAGTTGAACAAAATAGTGAAGCCACAACGGATATTGAAAATACTTTAAAGCTGCGTTATGACGGCGAAGAAGATGAAATAATTCAATCTATCGAAGCTGGTAATATCTCGCTTTCTCTTCCATCAACAAAATATGTTATTTTTGGCGGTTCCAACCAGGGCTTATTTGGTTTAAAAACGCAAATGAAACTGGGAAATCTGCATGTTACTGCTATCGCCTCCCTGGAAAGAGGACAGCAGCAGCAATTAACAATTTCCGGGGGTTCTAGTACATCAAAAACAATTATTAAAGATATTAATTATTTAAAAAACCAGTTCTTTTTTATTGACGAAGTCTACCATGATACCTGGGACCAGAACTTTAAAGATCCAAGTTTTCAAAGTTATAGTGAGTTTAGACCAAGAGAAGATTTAATAATTAATGAAATTGATGTATGGGTCACCTCACAGGAAACAGCAGAAGGAGTTAGAACAGGGGTTGCCTTCCTCGATCCTAACGATCCTACTGACACGGATGGTTATAAGGGAAATTTCAGAGCCCTGAATGAAACTGAATATACTTTGGACCGCGGAGCAGGGATTATAAGGGTTAACCAGCCAATCGGAAAAGAAAGCGCCCTGGCTGTATCCTATACAACCAATACAAAATCTGTTGGTGACTTAAGCAACGTTGTATCAGATTCGGTAAGAATAAAATTAATCAAAGAATATCAGCAATCGGATCCTGCTAGTCCTTATTGGAAGTTAAATTTAAAAAATGTGTATTCTTTAGGCGGTTCGGATATACAAAAAGAAGGCTTCAAATTAGAAATCTATCAGGACAGGAATGAAGAAATTGTCCAGGGCGACTTAACGTTTCTTACATTATTAGGTTTAGATATTTTTGGTCCGGACGGGACCGGTAATTCAGATGGAGAATTCGATTTAAGTTGGGAATTTATTGATTATGCAAACGGCTATCTTATTTTTCCGGATTTAACACCATTTCAACCTTCATCAAGTGACTTTAAGGGCCTATTAGATACAGCAGCGATTTATAATGTGACAAATGAACAAGAGCGCATTAATCAAAGCAAATACAGGATAGAAGTTGAATCAAGCAGCACAAAAACGACCTTTGATCTTGGTTTTTACGTGTTGGAGGGAAGTGAAGTGGTAACTTTAAATGGTAAAGACCTTGTGCGCGACAAGGATTATTCCATTGACTATTTTAGTGGACAGCTCAGTTTAATTTCGGAAGAAGCGCTGCGCAGCAGCTCACAGATCGATATAAAATATGAAAGAGCTAATCTATTCCAACTGGATAAGAAGACTATTCTTGGTGGTCGTGCCGAGTATAAATTTCTTGACAATTCATTTATCGGAGCCACAGCACTATATTTAAACAAAACAACAGTAGATACCAGGGTAAGGATTGGTCAGGAACCTTTTCAAAACTTTGTCTGGGATATTAATGCCGCCTTTAAATTTAAACCGCGTTTTTTACAAAAATAATGGATGCCATTCCATTAATTGAAACTGCCGCTGAATCACAATTTAATATCGAAGGAGAATTTGCCCAGGTTATTCCGGATCCTAATACTTTAAATAATTCCAAGACAGGTGATGACAATGGTGTTGCCTATATTGATGATTTTGAATCAAGCAAAAGAACGACAACCCTTGGTATTGGTTACAGGGGATGGACAACAGCAAGTGCGCCAGCGAGATTACCGGGAATAGATAGTAATTTAGACCCATTGGAATTGGATAAAACGCGGGCAAAAATGGTCTGGTTTAATCCATATAATCAAACCTTTATACAGGATGTATGGCCCGACAGAGATGTAAATAATCAGACCGGGCGCACTATGGATGTGCTTGCTTTGGAATTTTATCGTGAAGAAGGCTCAGATCCGGATAGCTCATGGGCCGGGATTATGAAATCTACAGCCAGTTTTTCTGATCAACAACGGACAAAATATATTGAGTTATGGGTGAACGGCGATATAGGCACATTCCATGTTGATATTGGTGAGATCTCAGAAGACTGGTGGGTTAAGGGTCAAACTCATGATTTTAAATCCAGTTATCGTAATTTGAACAGAGAAGACAAAGATGAACTGGGTGTATTATAAAGATGAGTTTGATACCGGAATTGATGGTATTGATGACAATATAAGTGGTGTTGATATAAATGGCGATGACTGGAACACACCGGAAAATAATACTCCAATACCCGGCCGTTTTGATACAAGAGATTATAGGGGTATAAACGGAACTGAAGGAAATGGCAGGGGCAAAGGATCCAGGTTCCCCGATACGGAGGATTTAAACGGGAACAATAACCTGGAAACGCGCAACAATTATTTTACCTATTCTTTCTCGTTAGACCCCGATAAAGAGAACGAACATGGTTTTGTAACTGGTAAAAATGGAAATTGGCGGCAGTTCAGAATTCCGATTCGCCAACCGACAGATATTGTTGGAGCGCCGGATCCTACTTTTCAAACAATCGTTAATGTGCGCCTGAGAGTAAGTGATATTCCGCGAGTGGATTATGAAGAGGCACCGCGAATTAAAATTGCTACTTTTGATTTTGTAGGCAATGAATGGGATCAATTGGGTTATAAAGAATATTCCGAATACAATTTGCCGGGGGGTACTTTGGACGCCGACGGCAACCCGGTCGAACCTTTTAAGAACGATGATGATGTGTTTGTTGTGACTACGTACAATACTGAAGAAAATGCTAAAGATTTAGGGCTGGAAGATAGCCCTGATCAATATGAGGGTCCGGACGGAGTGAAAGGCGAGAAAGACCGTGTTACAAATACCCGCTCCAAAGAACAATCGTTGGTAATGCGATTTGCTGAAGGACTTCCACCCAATAACATAGCGGAGGCCAAAAAAACCCTGTTCTCCAAAATCAAACTTACTAATTACAAGCGTATAAAGATGTTTGTGTATGGCAGCAAAGGTTTGATTCCAGGAGATAATGTTATATTACCAGAAGATCCACAGGAAGAATCGGATGTAGAATTTTATATGCGTTTCGGATCAGATAATAATAACTACTATGAGTATGGCCGCAACGTTTACCAGCTCTGGGAACATAACAATATTAATATTGACCTGGCGGAACTCGCAGCTCTAAGTGGACCGGACAACGAGATAAAAAGAAATGGCAATGAATATTTATTAGCGAAAGGTGATAAAGTAAGTTTAAACTCCATACATTATTTTATCTTTGGTGTTCGCAATAAAAGCATAAACAAGAAATTTAAAGGGGAGGTATGGCTTAATGAATTACGCATATCGGATGTTCGTGGTGAAATAGCAACTGCTCTGAGGTTAAAAACAAATTTAAAGTTAGCGGACGTTATGAACTTAACAGCAGAATGGGAAAGTAAAGATGCAGATTTTCATAATATAAGTACGCAGTTTGGAAGCGGCAACACGCTGGAAAGACAAAATTATACCGCGACCTTTAATTTTGACAAACTGCTCCCTGCGACCTGGGGAATGTCAATTCCGATTGATGCACGCGGATCCTTTTCCAGAAACGTTCCTAAATATTTGCCGGTAAGTGATGATTTATCGGGTTATAGAAATAATACATTTTCTAAAAAAATACAATCCCTGCTCGGCTTAAGGGATCTTCCTAAAGATTTAAAAGACAAGGTAAGCATAAGTGAAACGATAGGTGCAGGTACAACCATCAGGAAGAAAAACAAATCAAAATTCTGGCTATCTAAATATACAGTTGATCAATTAGTTTTGGATTTTGATTATTCGCGATCTAAGAGCAGTTCCTATATCGAAAAATTTAAAAAGACGGTCAGTTATAAAGAAAGGTACAATTTTGACATCCCTTTTGAAAAAAACAACTATTTTGAACCTTTATTTTTTGTTAAAGATATCCCGATTCTGGATGATATGCATGCTACTAAACTTTTTTATTCGCCGGCTTCAATTAAACTTTCATTAAGTGTATCGGATGTTACTAATCAATCGCAGAAAAGAAGTGAAGATGCTCAGATAAATGTTTCCAGGAACACGGGCACTACAAGAAACCTTGCTATAAATTATCAGCTCCTGCAAAATTTAAATTTAAAATATAGCAGAACGCATATTTCAGATGCTGATTTTGATTCTCTTTCAAGACTTGAATTATATAATAGTATTGTCACAAAATTCGATTTTGGAAAAGAAACAAACGTAAAACAAAGATTTGATGCCACCTTTAAACCAGAAATTTTTTCCTGGATGACAACAGAGTTTTCTTTTGGAACAGATTTTAGTTATCAATTGCTCAATAATTATAAATATATCGGGGCTCAAAACTCAGTTACAAAAAGATTTTCATCAAAAATTAGTCCTGATAAGTTGGTTAATTTAATTTATTCGCCCAAAAAAGAAGTAAAAAAGAAATCAAGACCCAGAAGAGGACAAAGAAAAACGGATGATAAAAAAGAAGAGCAGCAGAAAGATCAAGAAAAAGAGCAGGAACCCCAGGAAAAAGAGGAGGAATCTGCCCTTTTTGCGCCTTTAATTTTTTTATACAATGCTTTTGATACCTGGAAAAGTGTCAGGTTAACTTATACCAGGAGCGATGGAGTATCAGACAATTACCTGTCCGCTTTCCCAAAATGGCCATATCAGTTTGGTTTTACCCAAGATCCTGGTGTACCGCAAGATTCTTCCCTTTTAGCAGACAATATTGTTCTCCAAAGGCCTGCAATAAAAGAAAGTAACTCCTTAAAACTATCCACCAATATTAAAATAGGTAAAATCAGTACAGATTTCAGTCATGATTATAAAAGGGACTTAAGTATTACAAATGACGGTGAGAGCAGATCTGGTAGTGAATCAATTACTTATCTTGCATTTGGTAAGGATCCATTGAAAGATTTTAAGGGAGTAACAAAGGATTTAAAGAGATTTATTCCAAATTGGTCTGTTACAATTCCAGAAATTGAAAAATGGTTTTTCTTTAGTTCCTTCGCTGACAAAATTTCTGTTAACCATGCCCATTCCGGAAAGTATGATGTGAAAAAAAGGGGTACAAGCGCAGGGTTTGAACCACAAAGCCAGACTTTTAGTAATAGCTGGGCACCACTATTTAGTCTTAATATCAAGACAATTTGGGACGTTTCAACCACAATTCGTATGACTGAAAATACAAATTACTCGTATAGAGCGGGAGGAGATGCCACACGCACGGAATCCTCCTCTTTTTCCATTGATACCAAGTATTCAAAATCTACAGGATTTGAAATACCTTTGCCCTTTTGGCCATTTAAAGGAAGAAAATTTAAAAATGAAATAAATTTTTCTGCTCTCTTTGACATAGGTCAGAATACCACTTATTTAAGAAGAGGTGAAGATGGAAAGTTTGCTGAACAGACCCAGAATTCATCATGGAAACTAAGACCATCGGCGACTTATAAATTTAATACACGGGTTACCGGTAGTATGTTTTTTGAAACAGGCGAAAATAAAACAAAAACAACAGGAACCTTTTCATATACGGAATTTGGTATCAATGTTAATATTGCTATCAGGGATTAATCAATAATGATTATAATAAGGACAGCTCTTTTATTTCCGTTATTATTACTATTTTATTGTGGCCAATCCACTCCGGACTTTAATGCGGAAAGAAGCTTTAAATATTTAGAGAAACAGGTGGAATTTGGCCCTCGAAACCCGGGTAGTGCGTCTCATGATGCCTGTCGTATCTGGCTTGTTAATGAGTTGAAAAATCATACGGAAAGAGTTGTCGAACAAAAGTTTGAACACTACGATCCGCGTTTAGACATGACTCTAACATTAACTAATATTGTTGCTTCATTTAACCTCAATGCCAATAAAAGAATTTTACTTTGTGCACATTGGGATACTAGGCCCCGGGCAGACATGGATCAAGAGGAAAATCATGATAAGCCGATATTAGGGGCAAACGATGGAGCGAGCGGGGTTGCCGTACTGCTGGAGATTGCTAATGTTGTCAAAACTGAAAAACCTGATGTTGGCCTGGATATAGTTTTATTTGATGGTGAAGATTATGGTCCGGAAGGATTATTAGAAGAGTATTTTTTAGGCTCCCGCTATTTTTCACAAAATCTTGGAAATTATAAACCAATATATGGAATCTTATTAGATATGGTTGGAGACGCTCAATTATCTATCCCAAAAGAGTATCATTCTAATACCTATGCACCAAAAATTGTGAACAAGGTTTGGCAAGCTGCCAAAGAACTTGGTTATCAGCAGTTTGAAGATAGGGCCGGAACAGCGGTTAATGATGATCATCTTCAGTTAATTAATGCAGGAATACCCTGTATTGATATTATAGATTTTCAATATCCCGATAAGTCTCACAAATATTGGCATACGTTGCAGGACAGACCTGATAAATGCAGTCCGCAAAGCTTAAAAGCCGTTGGGCAAACAGTTTTAGAGGTAATTTATTCGGAATCAGATGAATCATAATTGGATAGAAATTACCGTGAAGACTTCGTCAGCTATTCTGGAGGAGATATCGGATAAACTTTTTGAAATGGGTTGCAGTGGAGTTGAGGAAAATAACAATTTCTTTAAGATATATTTTGCAGACAGCACATGGACTAAACAATTGAAACAACAATTCTTTGATTTTTTTGAAAGCAGACAGATCCAGAGCGCAGATATTTACTGTAAGGTTATAAAAACAGAAAATTGGAATGAAAATTGGAAAAAAAACTTTAGGACATTTCACCTGGGTCAAAATATTGTTATTCAACCTGATTGGGAAAGCTTTCATGCTCAAAAAAATGAAAAAGTAATTACAATAGCTCCCAAAATGGCTTTTGGTACTGGTCATCACGAAACAACTCAATTAATATTAAAACATCTGGAAAAAGAAATAAAACCGGGGATTTCGATTCTGGATGCCGGCACTGGAAGCGGCATTTTAGCTATTTATGTGGCACTTTGTGATGCCGGAAAAATCGTGGCATTTGACAACGATCAGCAAGCTATAGAAAATGCGCGGGAAAATGCGGCATTAAATGGAGTTTCTGATAAAATCAATTTACATTGCGCCACTTTGCAAGAGATAAAAAAAGAACCTTTTGATTTGATATCAGCTAATATTAACAAAAACATTCTGCTGGACCTTGCACCTGATTTTTATAAATACGCAAACATTGGAACAAAATTAATTTTGTCCGGTCTCTTAAATTCCGATAAAGAGAAAATCAAAGAATGTTATGAAAATAATAGCTGGATTTATGAAAAAAGTGATCAACTTAATGAATGGATATCTTTACAATTTGTATATTCAAAAGAGAAATTATAGAAAGTATTGCGGTTGATAATGGTTAAAAATTTTTTGCTAATGTTCGGACTTTTAATTTTAGCCTGCGATGAGAACCCTTCAACAAGTGTTGCCGATGATTCTCCCGTTATTATAAATATTAAAGTATTGAATAATTGGAATCTGGCAGATTCTGCTGGTCTATATGGAATTGAAATAAAAGTAAAAGATGAACAGGGCTTTGATGATTTAAATCCGGTTGCTGTTGAAGTTCAAAATGACTTAGGGGAATCAATTTTTTCTGATTCATTATATGATAATGGCGGCATGAATGGAACAACTGATCTGATAGCTGGGGATGGTGTTTTTAAAAATGTGTTTGAGGTTTCAGTGATATCCTCGGTTGCCGGCCAATTTAATTTTATTTTTTCTGTTTCAGATAAAAATGGCAATAGAGATAGTGCTGCCGTTGTTATTATTTTTGCATTCAATTCTGCACCATCAATTACTAACCTGTCTGCACCAGATTCTCTGTTGAGTACAGATCCGCCATATATCATCTCTGTAAGCGCAAATGACATTGATGGTGATCATCAAAATATCCTGGTTACCATGGACCTTTTATCAGATGGATTATCAATTTTGCCTGAACCATACATGCTCCAAAATGACGGTAATTTAATATTAAATGGAGATGCTTTTGCCAACGATTCAATATTTTCCTTTAAAATGGATACAAGTTTTTCTGCAGGCAGAACAGGAAACTATACCCTGAAATTTATAGCGCTTGATGCTTTTGGAGATGAAAGCTCTACAATTACCAAAGAAATTTATTTAGAAAATCTGCGGCCTGCTATTTTTAATTTAGCTGCTCCGGAAACTCTTGTAAAACCATTAGACTCTCAAACCCTAACCACGGCGCTCATAACATTGAATGTCTCAGACCCGCAAAGCCTGGCGGATATAGATTCAGTCTATTTTATCTCTATAAAACCCGATAGCACACCAGCCTCCGGAAATCCATTTGTCCTGCTGGATAATGGTATCGCCTTTGACATTAACAACTTTGAAGTTGCCAGGGGAGATGAACTGGCAGATGATGGAATTTATTCAATCACAATTTTATTGGATAATAACGCTCTGTCAGGTGTATACCAATTTACTTTTTTCGCAAGGGATCAGGTTGGAAATGTGTCTAATGAAATTCAACATCTTGTTGAGGTACAATAAATGCGCAATATATTTTTACTACTCGTTTTAGCATCCTTTTGCAATGGACAAATGGGTATAAAGAAGAGCTTTGTTTTGGAACCCAATCAGGCCACCATTGACCAGACATTTCTGGGCAACGGGATAATTGATATTTTGATAAATAGGAATGATGTCTGGGCTGCAACAGGTTTTGGTTTAAATCTTTCTGACAATGAGGGGCTTAGCTGGCAATCTTTTAATGCCTCCTCATATAATTCCAAAGGCGGTGTAACTGCTGTCGGGATCTCTACGGACAGCTCAACTATCTGGATAGCAACAGCGTTTGATACCTCTGCACAGGGCTCGGACTTACCGGCAGGTGGAGGCTTAAGCTATTCAAGGGACCGGGGCGAAACCTGGGTGCATATTCCACAGCCCATTGATTCTCGGGATGAACAGAATTACTCGCCCACAACCACCGTAATTCAGAACCTGACTTATGATATCGCGTTTATTGATAGTACCATCTGGATTGCCAGCTTTGGTGGCGGGTTAAGAAAATCTGATAATATGGGTGCTACCTGGCAGGTAGTGACAACCGATGGTAATCCTTTTGAACCCTTAAATCCATCTTATGGAAATAATCATAGAGCTTTTTCTTTACTTTCGGAAAACGGCAATTTATGGTATGGTTCAGCGCAGGGAATAAGTAAATCAGCAGATAATGGTCAATCATGGCAAAGATTTACTTTTAATAATCAGCCCTATCCCATTTCCGGTGATTTTATTGTGGCTTTAGCCTATCAGAAGGCAACGAACACAGTATGGGCTGCAACCATCGAAGCTTCTGATCCCGGTGAGATTCGGGCTGTCAGCAAAACCACTAATGGAGGGCTCAGCTGGACTGTGATGCTTGAGGGTATTTTTGCTCATAACTTTGGATTTGATGGTAACTTAGTTTTTGTAGCTTCTGATGAAGGAATACATATTTCAGATGATGGCGGAGAGAATTGGTATGATATTCCGCCCATAGAAGATGCTGAGAACGGAGAAAAAATATATACTACTGAATATTATTCTGCGGCTGCACAGAAAATAGATGGCGGTTCGCGTTGGTGGTTTGGCAGTGCCGATGGACTGCTAAGTACAATTGATAATGGAAATAACTGGCAAATAACTCGTTCTTTTGTCTCAACCCGAAACAGATCTAAGCCACAGGTTTATGCTTACCCAACGGCCTTTTC
The DNA here is from genome assembly GCA_963723365.1 of Calditrichota bacterium. GTDB lineage: Bacteria > Calditrichota > Calditrichia > Calditrichales > J004 > CAVRRG01. The sequence continues at coordinate 11,105 of CAVRRG010000064.1, forward strand.
TCCATCACGCGGCAGCATTACACGTTTTCAATACGATATTTCAGATGATACAGAAGTAAATATTAAGATCTATAATTTTGCGATGGAGCATGTTGTAACTATTAAAGACAGACAGACAAATGTTAATCCAAATACTTTAGATCGAAGCACGCCATGGGATGGCAGGGATCTGAACGGAAATATAGTGGCCAGCGGGGTTTACTTTTTTAGAGTTAAAAATGCTAAAAAAATTAATTGGGGGAAAGTGGTTGTTATTAACTAGGGTTTTCACAAAAAGAGTATTTAGCCTATTACTATTATTTTCAACCTTGCTTTTTGCTAATGAAAACGCTCAGTATGCGGGATCTTTTACAAGATTAGGTTTAGGAGCAAGATCAATAGCAATGGGCAATACCGGTGTCGCAGCTGAAGGTTATGGCTATTCCTTTTATTATAACCCAGCCCTGGCAGGTCTGCATCAAAACACGATATTCTCCAACTCATTTACTTTTCTATCCCGTGACAGACACGCTTATTTCATTGGATTATCGACAAAAATACCTCCTGCTGCCGGTTTATCACTTGCCTGGCTTAAAACAGGGACTGCTGACTTTGCAAATTATAATTCCATAGGCAGCAAAAGCGGGGTTATAGAACAATCTGCGCATGCTATTTATGGAAGTTTCTCAAGGCAATTTAGTGATAAGTTTTCCATAGGCATAACGTTGAAGGTTTTGCTGGAGTATATCAGTAGCCCCGATTTTAGTTATGAATCATCTGGCGTTGGCGCCGATATTGGCTTATTTTATCGTATCGCAGATAATTTGTCTGTCGGTGCTGTTTATAAAGATATTGGCTCAAATCTAAAAGCGAATACACAGGATATCTTTGAATTTGGTGGAACAACCGTAGATAAATTACCTAAACTTTTAAGAGTGGGTGCATTTTATAATACACCCATAAAAGGATTAAATGCGGCTTACGATTTTGAAATTAGCAGTTCAGATGAGTTTACAAACCATTTCGGATTAGAAGCTGTCCATGATCGGAATATATCAGCAAGGCTTGGAATAATCGATTTTAAAAGCGCTAATAACCGTGAAATGCAATTTTTTGCAGGTGCGGGGTTTATCTTTAATCTATATAAGTATGATACACATTTAGATTATACATTTATTTCTTCAAAAGAAGCGGAGGGATCCAGTCATCTTTACTCATTTGAAATATATTTTTAAGAGGATATTTTGAAAACAATAATCGTAATCAGTGCCGTGTTTTTGCTCAGTATAAACTTCATATTCGCACAAAGAAACAATGGCCTTTCTTTTCTTAAAATTGATGTTGATGCAAGGGCCGCTGCAATGGCCGGCAGTTACTCATCACTCACTGAGGATGCTTCTGCTACTTTCTATAATCCGGCGGGATTAAATTTAGCGCAAGAACAATCTTTCTCAATAATGTATAATGACTGGCTTTGGGATTTAAGCCATACTTTCGCTGCGATTCAAATTGTGCAGGGCAATCATAACTTTGCCTTGTCTTTTAACTATTTACAGAGTCCTGGAGTTGAAATTAGAGAAGAAGCAACAGAGGTTCCATCCGGCACAACAACACCTTTTTATTTCTCCGCAGCACTAAGTTATGCCGCGGTTTATGATGAGGATTGGAACGCAGGGTTAACAGTTAAGTATTTATTTGAGAAATCTTATTTATATTCCGCGCCCGGTTTAGCTTTCGATATTGGGATTATAAAAAAAGAGATACTCAAATCAACCGATTTTGGATTGGCAATTCATAATTTAGGAAAAATGTCAAAGTTGAATAATAAAGCTAGTGCGCTACCGGTTTTAATCAGAACAGGATTAACATTGAAATTCCCTGATTTTTACGGGCAAAGTTTTATAATTACACCGGGATTAATGTGGATTAAAAATGAAAGATCTTATCTTAAACTGGGAGCAGAATATCATTTAAGTGAATATGTATTTTTGAGGGGCGGTTTAAGAAATGGTAACGAGCAAATGCTATGGACCGCAGGGTTTGGAGTTAATTTTAATAATACTAATTTAGATTATGCTTATGCGCCTTTTGAGTATAATTTAGGTTCATCTAACCGAATATCACTTAGAATAAAATTTTAATAAAGAAACGCGTCGCAAAACCGAAAACAAAGAGAAAGAAATATATTAAGAAATGGAAATTAAGTTAAATAAAATTAAAGATTTTGATAAAAACACAATACGTGAAAAATGGTCACTGGATCCATTGATTAAAAAATTTGTCAGCTACTTTCCTGATGCAATATCGCAAACCGTAAAAGAAAAACCATCATTTTCACAAAACTATGAAATTCTTTACAAAAATAAGTTGATTGGTGATTTAAAGGTATTTGGAAACAAGAGGGATCTTAGAAATAAAACAGCACAATTTTTAATTGTTCTTGGCGAAAATCGCGGCAAAGGAATTGGTTCAAAGGTTGTAAAATTACTTCTTCGAAAACTCAAAAAGATGTTTACAACTGTTTATTGTAATGTAAACAGATATAATACAGCCAGTATTAAAATGCTTCAAAAGAACGGATTTCTTATAAAAAATCTCAAAGGGAATGAGGTTATCTTTTATAAAACCCTAGTTTAATTTTTTTAATTTTTGAATATTTATTCCCCTTATTTCAAATTGACATATTTCATTGCTATCAGTATATTACCCGCCTGTATTTAAAAAATTTATGGCCAATGCGTA
>CAVRRG010000065.1:0-45572 GCA_963723365.1 Calditrichota bacterium
GGGGTTTCCAAAACTGCCAATCTCACGATCAATTGCTATTTGCTTATCCAGGGCTTCACTTTTTACTATTACCATTACTTCTGCGGCCCTTCAAGCTCCTCAAATAAAGCGTGGCAAATCCGGACAAAATCAAATTCTGTAACAATTCCTACCAATTTTTTTTGTTCAACCACGGGTAAACATTTTAATTCTTTTTTTCGCATAATTCTTAAAGCATCAATTGTTTTTGTTTTTGGCTTTACAGTGACAGGATTTTTATTCATTACATCCTTAATTGTTACCTTATCTATATTTTCACCAAAATTAGTTCCAAAAAAATGAATCAGGGAATCAGATGATATCAATCCCATTATTTCACCTTTACTATTTTCAACCGGTATTTGATGGAAATTTTGCCAGTCCATAATGTTTGCGACTAAATTGACCAGATCATCTTCACTCACAGTAAATAAATCTGTGGACATAATTTGCCCTATATATTTATAACGGTTCACCCAACTGCCTCCTTCTTTTAAAGCTGCAATATCCCATGTATGGACTGGGTTTCCTATTTTTTGCCTGTTATGTAATCCGGCTGTTGTCGCAACCAGGGCCTCTTCTGCTGTCACTTCTTTTTTCAATGTAGAAAATGAATTTAATAACCATTGGGATCCTGTTTTTTGCAGGTTAACCCTCTCATCAATTATTTCCATATACTTATTAATATCGTCATTATTTATACGGGCCATTTTGAGTCCCTGACGGGCAATAGGAATCAGTTCTTTACATATAAGCTCTTGCGAAGGGATTAGTTTTTTATGACCCGGCCATTTAAATTGAGTTCCCAGACCCATGCGGCCTGCTTTTATGAAATTGGTTTTGGCATCATCAAAATCCATTTTATCTGCAATATTTGCATACTCCCGGGGCATCGCTTTCATAAGGCCAAGCCAGAAAGCCATATTCGAAACCTCATCTACAACAGTCGGCCCTGAAGGGAAAAGACGGTTTTCAATCCTTAAATGCGGTTTACCATTTGTGATACCATAACACGCTCTGTTCCATTTATAAACGGAACCATTATGCAGCATTAAGCTCTTTAATTTTGGAATACCGCCATTTCTAATTACTTCAAGAGCATCTTCTTCTACTGGTGCCGTAAAAATTACTTTATGCCGCGCAATATCTTCCTGGAATAGTTCAATAATAGAGTCTTTAATCCATTTATTACCAAATAGGACACGAGGTGTTTTATAGCGAAGGACCTTTTCCGTTTTACGGATATCGATTGATTGCTGAAACAATGCTATGCGTGTTTCTCTCCATAAACGTTTTCCAAGTAAAATTGGCGAATTAGTAGCTCCGGCCAAAACAGGCCCTGATATGGCCTGTGCCCAATTATATTTTTTTGCAAACTCTTGTGCTTCTATTTGATAATGAACCTGAAAACTGGTATTACAAGCTTCAAACAGAATGTTTTGATGTTTTGTAATGAGCTCATCTGTGCCACTCAAGTGTAATTCAAAGTGACCGCCTCTTATTTCTAATAATAAATCAGATAAAACCTTATATCTTGGATTTGGTGTAATATTCGAAAATTTTAAATCGGATTTTTGAATTGTGGGTAGAATTCCTGTTAACAGGGGTGTTGCCCCGAACTTCTTGCCGGCTTTATCAACCTCAACAATCATCTTCCTCAAGCTCGTTTCATAAGAAGAGAGGCAATCACCTTTAAACTCTGCCGGGTCAAGGTTTATTTCAAGATTAAATTTAGCGAGTTCCGTTGTAAAATGTTTATCATTTATTGTGGCAAGGATCTCTTGATTAAAGGGCGCTGGCTGGAAATAATTATCTATCAATGCCAACTCCTGTTCTGCACCTATGCGCTCCACACCCGTTTCAAACATTCCTTTTTCCAGCATTAGTTCTAATGCTTTAACATCTTTTAAAATACTATAGATAAAGGCGTTTTTCTCTTCAAAGTGTTTTGAAAGTTGAATATCATTTCCGCTCATAGATATATAACCTTGTTAGGGTAAAACCACAATCAATATAAATAACGATGGTGAATATTTAAAGCGTAAAAGCGCTGGTTACTCTTAAAGCTATTTTAAATATCTATTTTGGACTGTTTTAAGAAAACCCATGGCTATCAGAAGAAAAATAAAACCGGCAATAATCCAATAAATTTTGTAAACAGGCACCTGGTGCTCAAAAAAATAAAAGGAGATAGTGAAAGAAAAAAATGCATTAGCCACAGCCAGAAAAACATTGCTTATATGCGGTTTGACTTTAATTTTCTTTAATGAGTATGCGTTTGTAGCCATCATCATCGTTGCTAATACACTCCATATATAATCTGCAATGTAGACCATATATATTGTTGTAAACAGGAATAGTATTATTCCTAAAATTGGTATTAATTTGAATTTCATATCGTTTTTTTTACTTACTGAAATATCTTGAGTACCCGGATCTGCTAACCGGCAACTTTTTGCCTGAGTTTAAGACCATCCATTTTTGATTTTCGATTCTCTGTACATAATCCATGTTAACGATATATGATCTGTGAATCCGCTTGAATTTCACTTCATCCAATGTGTTTTCAAAATTAGCAAGCCGTTCCAGTTTTAGAAAAAGATTCTTCTCTGTATGAATAGCAACATAATCATCCTGTGCCTCTAACCAGATTATATCAGCAACAGGTATAATATGCACATCAGAACCGTCTTTGACTAACACCCTGTTTAATTTTGACTGTTTCTTTGCATTTTTTAATACTTTTTTATAACCGGCAATATCTATATGGGCTTGGTTTTTTAGTTTTTCAATGCTTTTTTCCAGGCGTAGGGGATTTACAGGTTTAAGCAGGTAATCTAAGGCATTAGCCTCAAATGCTTTCACAGCAAATTCATCGTAGGCTGTTACAAAAATAATGGCCGGAACATCATTCCCCAATAGTTCCAATACTTCAAAACCATTTAGCTGCGGCATATGTATGTCGAGAAAAATTACATCCGGCCTGATGAACTTTACTTTCTTAAGAAGTTCGAAACCATTACTGAAGGTATCAACTACATCTACTTCAGAGAAAGAAGCAAGAAGCGCAACCAACGCATCTCTGGCTAATTCCTCATCATCAACAACGACTGCTTTCATTAATTAGTAGGCTTTTATTAAAAACATTGATTGGTGATTAAATCATCTCAACAATGTATTTAAATCTATAATTATCGGCAAGGTGCACATTGTAAAGTTGAAGCCCGGATTCTAATCAGATTATTTATAAAAAAAAGAAGTGACTATAAACAAATTCACTTCTTAATTTTTTTAGATTGTTAAAGACAATTCAAGACAATTATATAGCTTGTAAATTTATTTAACAAGCATCATTCTTTTTGTCTTAACAAAACCATCTAAAGTTGCTAGTCTGTAAAAATAAACACCACTTGGTAAAGAGCTTGCATCAAAATATACCGTATAGTTGCCGGCCGTTTGCCGGGTGTTCACCAAAGTCGCTTTTTCTCTTCCGGTAATGTCAAAAACTTTTAATGTAACATCACTGTTTTCCGCAATCTGATAGCTGATTTGTGTTGTTGGGTTGAAAGGGTTCGGATAGTTCTGATTAAGGCTAAATTCTCGTGCTGTTATGTTGTGCGTTATTGAAGTAACCTGGTCAATTGAAAGAATTATCTGGCCCTCAATCGAATCTTGAATAGCATCTTTTACTGTTACATGAAGGGCTGCAAGACCCCAAAACCCATTTGGATTTATTTGTAAATTCCCTGTTTCTTGTTCAAAGATTGATGTTATAGATCCGTTGTCTATGAAAAAAGAATAATTTAAGTCCACATCTGTAGTATGATCATCATCGACATATGGCCATAAATTTATAAGATGTGGAGAATCGGATTGCAAAAACAACGTGTCTGGAAAAGCTATAAATTGCGGTGCTGTATTTGCCTGTTCAATGTACAGAACAATGTCAGCCGAACTTGATACGTTATTTTCATCTTCTACAACTATCTGCAACATAGCTTCACCAATATATCCATTGGGATTTATTTGCAAATCCCCGGAGAAGTCCTCGTATAAAAAAGTTACTGTGTCTGGATTCACCATAAAAGAATAGATTAAACTCGCATCAGTGGTTCTGTCATCTTCAACGTATGGCCACAGATTTATAGAGAAGGAAGAATCGGGTTGCAAAAACAATGTATCCGGTAAGGACACAAATTGCGGTGCTATATTCCCCTGTTCAATATCCATAATGATAGAGGAATTAACTGATTCTCCTAACTCATCTTCAATTGTTATAGAAAGGTTTGCAATCCCAATATAACCATTTGCATCAATTTCTAAATCGCCTGTTACATCAAAATAGGTCAATAATATCGTGGCCGAATCAGAAGAAAAAGTGTAAAGTAAATTTTCATCACTGGTTTCATTATCTGCGACATAGGGCCAAATATTTAATATGTATACAGAATCCGATGCAAAGTTTATGGCAACCGGTAAATTTACAAATTCTGGTGGTGTATTATCGGGTTCCACATTTAGAGTTATTGTAATAAACTCCTCTTCCAATTGTGGATCTCTAGCTGTTATATCTAAGAATGCTGTTCCGAAAAAATCGTTTATCGGGGAGATTGTCAGTTCTCCATTGAAATTATCAAAAAAAAGTTCAATTGATGTTTCACTAACAGCAAAGAAATACTCCAGGCTATCATCGCTTGTTTCGGCATCCTGCACAATATCCCACACGCTTATAAAATCTTGTGTATTCTGATATAGTTGAATTGAATCCGGGGCATTTACAAATTCCGGTGGGGTATTCTGGCCCAGGATTATGGTTGAATTGACTAAAATAAACAGTAAGGTCAAATTAAATAGCTTAGGAAGTTTTATAATACTTCTTTTTCCGGTACATTTATCAAATTTTTTTTGCATTTAGTATTCCTTAATTTTCTGGTTGAGTATTATTACTTCTCCCAAATTTATTGCCTTACTTAACAAGCATCATTCTTCTTGTTTGAATAAAACCTTCAGTAGTTGCAAGTCTGTAAAAATAGATACCACTCGGTAACATGCTGGCATCAAAGAATACTGTGTACTTACCAGCTGTTTGCCGTGAATTAACCAGGGTTGCTTTTTCTCTTCCAGTAATGTCAAAAACTTTCAATGTAACATCACTGTTTTCAGAAATCTGATAACTGATATGGGTACTAGGATTGAACGGATTTGGATAGTTCTGATCCAAATCAGCACGGCGAACAATATGATCATCCCCTAATGAACTAACTATTTGTTCAATGGCTATGACAATCTCGGCGGAAATTGAATCACCTAGCGCATCAATCACAGTTAAATTAAAACTCACAACACCAAAAAAGCCATTTGGATTTATTTCCAGGTCTCCTGAAATGTTATCAAATGAAAAAGCAATGGTTACCTCATCTATTGAAAAAACAAAACTTAATTCCGCATCGGCTGTTTCTGCATCTTCAACATATGGCCATAGGTTTAGAACATATGGTGAATCAGATTGTAAATACAGCGTATCTGGCAAATCCACAAATTGCGGCGGAGTATTTCCCAATTCAATGTTAAGAACTATAGATGCAGAAATTGACAAACCATTTTGATCTTCAATTTCAATCTGTAAAAGGGCTGAACCAGAATATCCATTTGGATTTATTTCCAGAGTTCCTGAAATGCTGTCAAATGATAGAACAATAGTATCCTGATTTATTGAAAAAATATAATTTAAATCCGTATCAGGTGATTCAGCATCTTCAACAAATGGCCATAAATTGACAAAAAATGGCGAATCGGATTGTAAATAGAGTGTGTCCGGTAAATTCACAAATTGAGGCGCTGTATTTGCTTGTTCAACGTCCAGAACTACAGGAGAGGATATGGACAATCCATTTGCATCTTCAACTTCAACCTGCAATATAGCAAGGCCAAAATAGCCTGCAGGATCTATTTGAAGGTCACCTGAAAGGTTGTCATATGAAAGCACAACACTATCCTGGTTTATTGAGAAAACAAAAATTAAATCAGCATCATCTGTTTCATTATCTTCAACAAATGGCCATAGGTTTAGCTCATATGGCATATCGGATTGCAAATGCAGCGTATCAGGTAAATTCACAAATTGCGGTGGAGTGTTTTCTACATTTAGCAATATTGAAATAAAGGATTCCTCTGATTGAGGATCTGTAACCGTAATCTCCAGCCCTTCCGTGCCTAAATAATTGTTCGTTGGAACAATAGACAGTATCCCGCTAGGCGCATCGTAAGCAAGTTCTATTAATTCCGAGCTAACAAAAAATACATAGTCAAGCGCATTATCATTTGTCTCAGCATCCTGCACAATATCCCATACATTGAATAAATATTCTGTATTTGACATAAGATTAATTTCGGTCGGGGCATTCACAAACTGCGGTGCTGTGTTTTCCACAACTAACGCAATATTAACATATGCTTCCGATAATTGAGGATCGCTTACAATTATATCTAAACCTTCCACACCTAAAAAAGCAGGAGAGATGGTAAGTACTCCACTTAAATTATCAAACGTGAGTTCAATATCTTCTGTGCTTGAAAAAAATTGATAATCCAAAAGATCATCCGAGGTTTCAGCATCCGCAACAATATCCCATACATTGAATAAATATTCCGTGTTATAAGTAAGATAAATTTCCGCTGGGGGATTTATAAATTCAGGAGGAGTATTAACCTCATCAACAATCAATGTTATTGCAGCAAAAGCCTGTTCAGCCTCAGGATCAGTAACAATGATATCAAGGCCTTCAATACCGAAAAAATTGTTAATTGGAGATATAGTGAGTATTCCCGTTAAATCATTATATGTAAGTTCAATATCTGGTGTACTGGAGAAAAATTCATAGTCAAGTAGATCATCGCTGGTTTCGACGTCCTGCACAATTTCCCATACATTAAATAAATAATCTGTGTTTTGAGCAAGATTAAGTTCTGCGGGGGCATTTACAAATTCCGGTGGTGTATTTATATACTCAATATCCAAATCTATATTAGACGAAATTGACAGCCCACCTTCATCTTCAACAACAATTTGCAGCAGAGCATCACCAAAATAGCCATTTGGATTTATTTGAAGTTCACCGGTACCGCTAGAATAGGAAAGCGTTATCAGAGCCTGGTTTACCAGAAAAACAAAATCCAAATCCTCATCGGGTGTTTGAACATCTACAACATAAGGCCATATATTTATAAAATATGAAGAATTCGATTGCAAGAATAAAATGGCGGGTAATCCTACAAATTCAGGCGGTGTATTAACTTCTTCTACGGTTACTGTAATAGCGGTAAAGGCTTCCTCAAATTGGGGATCATTAACCGTTATGTCTAATGTGGTAGTCCCAAAATAATCGTTAATGGGAGTAATAGTTAATTCGCCAATTACATTATCATAATTCAGCTCAACAGATGGCGTGCCTGAAGCAAATTGATAGTCAAGAAGGTCATCACTTGTTTCGGCATCCTGCACAATATCCCATACATTAAATATGTATTGTGTGTTCTGGTCAAAAACAATTTCAGCAGGAACGTTTACAAATTCCGGTGGTGAATTAAATACTTCAACATTTAAGGTTATATTAGCGATAGCTTCCTCTAGTTGGGGATCACTTACGGTTATAATTAAATCCGCATTACCAAGAAAATCGTCGATTGGGGTAATTGTTAGTTCGCCAAATAAATTATCATAAAATAACTCAATGGACGGTGTGCTGGCCGAAAATTGATAGTCAAGAAGATCATCACTTGTTTCGGCATCCTGCACAATATTCCATACATTTAAAAATTCCGGTGTGTTTTGAATGAGATCAATTTCAGTCGGCGCATTTACAAATTCAGGGGGGGTATTTAATTGTTCAACATTTAAAGTAATTGTAATAAACGCTGCTTCAAATTCCGGATCTGTTACTGTAATATCCAGGTCCGCAACGCCAAAATAATTATCAATCGGTGTAATGGTTAATTCACCAATTAGATCATTATAAATAAGTTCAATGAATGGTGTACTTGCCGAAAATTGATAGTCCAGAAGATCATCACTTGTTTGTGCGTCCTCTACAATATCCCATACATATAAAAATTCCGGAGTGTTTTGAATCAGATTAATTTCAGACGGCGCATTTACAAATTCAGGGGGGGTATTTACAGCTTCAACATTTAATGTTATTGTAGTAAAAGCTTCCTCTAATTGAGGATCACTAACGGTTATATCTAGAAATTCAGTACCAAAAAAATCGTTAATGGGAGAAATAGTCAGTTCTCCAACTGAATTATCATAATTTAATTCAATATCCGGTGTGCTGGAAGTAAATTGATAATCAAGAAGATCATCACTTGTTTGCGCATCCTCCACAATGTCCCATACATATAAAAAGTCGGGTGTGTTTTGGGTAAGATTTATTTCTGTTGGCGCATTCACAAATTCCGGTGGAGTATTAATTGCTTCAACGTTTAACGTGATAATAATAAATGCTTCCTCAAATTCCGGATCCGTTACTGTGATATCCAAATCCGCGTTACCGAAATAATCGTCAATCGGTGTTATTGTCAATTCACCGCTGAAATCATCATAAAAGAGTTCTATCGAGGGTTCACTGACAGCAAATTGATAATCAAGGAGATCATCACTAGTTTCATTGTCTTGCACAATATCCCAGACATTTAGAAACTCCGGCGTGTTTTGCATCAGATTAATTTCATTGGGCGCATTTATGAATTCAGGCGGTGTATTCTGACCGTAAACCAGCGCACACGCAAAAAAAATAAAAAATAACGTTGGAAATAGTAATTTAGGAATATTCATAATATCTCCTCTCTTTCAGTACATCACATCCATATGATATTATGATCCATGATCAATCCATTTAATATCTATCGGGGTCAATATCAGTATTGTTACATTTTTTTTGCCAAAACCTAACTTTTTTAAATTAGTTCGCATTTATAATATAGAGACACCTCAAATCATTAATATTACATTTTTAATTAGCTAAGTGCTTTAATAATCCATTGCTAAAAGTGGAATATATTTAAAAAGTTAGGATATTGTTTGCATGCCGCCAACGGTTGGAATACACACGACTTAGGCATGTAGCGTTAGGGCTTATAGTGCATAATTACTGCGTTTGGCAGGATTATAGATTATTTATAAGTTGAAATAATAATATTAATGCAGCTCATTTTTGAATTCTAAAGAGCTATTAGAAAAAAGAAACAGAAGTTGTGACTAATTTGCACTTTAACAAAGGCCAAAATTATACCTTTTCAGGTTAAAACAGCTAAAATTTATTATTTAGAATACTTTTCAAAGTGGCCAATAACCGACCAAGCAATTAAGATTTTTTTGTCTTGATTGGTAGATATAGCTTTACAGAAAAAGCCGTTTCACCTTTATGAATTAAAATTTTTGCCTCATCATCGTACATCTTATTGAGGCGAAGTCTTAAATTGGAAAGACCATGACCCGTAGAGGCCGGTATTTCTCCATTTTTATTGTATGGGTTGGAAGTATGGACAAAAATGTAGTCATCAAGTTTCTTAATTATCATGGAAATTTCACCTCCGCCGATTTTAGCTTCAATACCATGTTTTATAGCATTTTCAATCAGGGGTTGCAGGCTAAAACTTAAAATCGTTTCGTTTAGAAGTTTCTCATCTATTTCAAAAGCGGTTTGAAGACGGGTCCCTAATCTTATTTTTTCAACACCCAGGTAGTTGTTAATATGGTTTAGTTCCTCTTTGATGGTTACATCTTCTTTTTTACTGTATGTCAGGCTATATCTCAAAAATTCAGCTAACTGCAGGCATACCTGCTGTGCTTTATCAGCCGATTTCTTGGTAAGAGTACTTAGCGCCGTAAAACTGTTAAATAAAAAATGTGGGTGGATTGTCGATTTCAAAAACCTTAATTCGGCCTGGCTGGCTTTTAGTTGAATCTGCAGAGTTTCTTGTTCTGCTTTTCGTGTCTCCTCAATTGCTAACAACAAATAGCTTAATAAAGCTGACAAAAAATAAATAAAAAATCCAATTACTAGTAGAACAGGGAAAATGGCATTAAACTGTGTTCGCCATATTTGTTCATTAAAGAACATATTCAACCCCTCACTATACATCATCGCTATCTGAATCCAGATAATATTTACAACAACAATTGTTGACAGATGTCTTAAGATAAAGGTGAAAATGTTATTTTTGTCCAAAGGCGTAGCTTTACAAATGTACCAGATAGAGAGGAAAATGAACATTTCCAGGAGCATTATTGGTACTAGCAGAATAAATGCCTGGTAATATGTAGCATCAGAAAGAATGGTATGTACATACGCTAAGCCTGCAATAACAGGAATCCAGGCAAGCAATACAAGTAAAAGATTTTTAACGGATTTTAATAAAGGATTCATTTTAAAATTATACTAACTTTTAAGAAATTAATTCATTCCACCTGTAACTTTAATTTTTAACTTCTACCGCTCCCATTATGGCGGAACCTTTAATAATCAATGTTTTCGGTGGCAGGTTAATTTCTATACCTTCGACATGTTCCATCGAACGTGTTTGGTTTTCCATCCCGCCCAGTATTGGTGTGCCATGAATATTTACATTCCAGTGATAAGGAACAATAATTTCGATACCACCCCAAAAAGCAAAAGTATCAATAACAAGGGTATCGCCTTCACAACTTGCCTGACGCAGATCAATTTTCCCGCCACCCATAAAGGCTGTTATGTTTCCACCTTTTAGTTTTTTGGAAGTATAAATATGGTCACCGCCTCCAAGAATAAAGGACAGTAAAATATAATCAGGATCATTCTTAGATATTCCACCTTCGCCCTCGGTTGTTTTTCCCATATGTTTTCTTAACATTGCCACACCGATTAAAATTAGAATAACGGGCCACAAGTCACCAAAATCAAAATATATAACATGTAAATTATCCAGCAAGAAAAGAACACCTATTCCTGTCAGGATCCATCCGGTAAAATTTTGACGCGAATGAGCCGGTTGCATAATATAGTTTAATCCAATTGCTATTAATATTAAGGGCCATAATTCGAACAGGTTAATATGAAAATCAAAACCCAGGTTGTTATCCAGGAACAAAATTATCCCAGCTACGATTATCGCTATGCCAATAAAAACTTTTATATCCGTTCTACTCTGCATTTTTTTCTCCTGCTAATGTTTTCATATTTAAAATACGTCTTTGTTTAAAAAAGTTGTATACAATTCGGTAAAAGGTACTATTCACCCGGTGAATGAATATATTTTTCAATTTCTTTCGATAATTCTAATGGACATGCCGCTAAAATTTGCAAATATCCCTGTTTTGAATATACAACTACTTTTTGTAAGATTTCAAACTTTGGTACTCCAGTATTAATCGGTAGTTTTTTGAGTCCAATATCTTTTTTATGAAACGGTGGCTTCTTTTTAGCACTGAATAGCATCCCCCATAACATGGGCGTGCAACTATAAATAATAGACTCTGGACCTGCCACCTTTATCCATTCACTCATTTTTGTATTTATTTCCTCAAAAAATGCAACAGCATTCGCAAGTCTAACACGCGATCCTGCTCGTGATTTTCCTTTAGTTTTTAAATATGTAAGTTGAGATTTTCCTTGTTTCTTCCTTGTCATATATTTTCGTATAACTTTATGATGCACGAGATGACCTTTTTTACAGAATCCAAGCGCTGCATTGCCGGTTTGAATCAACATAACGGCAAAATCAGGAGGCGGGGAGCGGTAAACGTTAAGTAAATTTGCATCTTTTATGATATCTTCGGAAAGATTAATAACAAGCGGAAAGTTAAATTGTATAATTTTCTCATCAGTACTATTATACAAGTTCAAATGATTTCTTTTAAAATCAAAAGTGTCTCTAAACTTTTGATTACTGAGAAAAGATAAAAGCTTAATAGACTTTTCATACGAAATAGAAATAATATCATTCATGATTAATGGAGATTTTTAAATGAGATTTTTTTTGTTTTTGTTAACAATTTTTTACACCCTCTCTTTAGCTAATGCAGATTCTTCTTTTATTGTTTCCGGTAAAATAAAAAATGGTCCTGCTAATTTAACTATTCTTATCAAGAAGTATAATACTATACAAAATTCGCATCCTGTTTTAGAAAAATTAAAAATTAAGCAAGACGGTTCATTCTTTGGAAAAATGAATCAGCAACCCGGAATATACCAAATTGATTTTGTCAAATATAAGAAAGTTAATCTTGCAATAGAGTCCGGTCAGAAAATTTTTCTTAATATTATTTTTGGTTCAGGCAATGATCCGGAAATTCAAATCGCAGGTTCCAGGGACGCACAGCTTGTTTACCAGTATGATATGTTCCGTGAGGATAGTTATAAAAAATTGCTGGCACCAATAAGAAAAGAAATGAGACTTGCCAAAGAGAGCGACAATACAGAAATAATACCACAACTCTCAGGAAAAGAAAAAGAAAACCTGGCAACCTACCAGGATAATCTGGCAAACTATGCAGAAGAAAACTTTGGAAATTCTATAGCTTTGTTTTATGCTGCTGTGCGATTAAATCCTGAACGCCACTTGATTTTTATGACCAAAATTGCGGATTGGTTTTCACGCAACCGCCCTGAACTCGATTTGACAAAGCAGTTCAATTTAAGAGTAGAACGCTTTAAGAAACTGGCTATAGGTTTAACCGCGCCTGATATAAAGATGAAAACTGCCACTGGAAAAGAAGTTATGCTTTCTTCATTAAAAGGAAAATACGTTTTACTTGATTTTTGGGCTTCCTGGTGCATGCCGTGCAGGGTTGAAAACCCGAATTATGCCCGTTTATACAAAAAGTATAAAGCGAGCGGTTTCGAAATTTTTAGTATTTCCATCGACACGAATCTCCGGCTCTGGCAACAAGCAGCTAAAAGGGATAAAATCAGTTGGATTGATACTTCTGATCTGGGTGGTTGGCAAAGTGAGTCTGCTAAAATCTATAACGTCTCTTCTATTCCAGCCAATTTTCTATTAGATAAAAACGGCAAAATTATCGCAAAAAACCTTAGAGGGAAAGAACTTGAAAAAAAACTTAGAGAACTCTTTGAATAAACTATATTGTTTTTTGAAAAATAAAAACACGTGTTAGCGCGTGATGGGTGCCTTTTGAAACAGCACTGCTTATGGTAAATGTATCATTAAGTTTTAATTTTATTTCATTGTTTTCAATAATTCCACAAACAATGTTTTCATATGGCAAAGAAAATTCAGTTTTGTCAATTTTTAGTGCTGTCTTTTCCAGCAATAATATCAATTGTGAATCTTTTTGTAGTGTCTCCGAGGCACTTTTAAAGTAGTCTGCATATTGTTTCCATAATTGGAAATATCTTAATACATCTTCATGTTTGCCCATCAACTCCAATCGGGCTAATAAATCAACACAATCCTTGGGCAGCTTTTCATAAAATCCTGAATGAGATTTTATTTCAACGAGTAATTCTTCTTTGGAAAATATGTATTTGCTGCCAAGTAATTGATGCTCAAGTTTTTCAACCGAACCTTGCAGATGCAAAAGTGAAATGGGTAATCTATCTTTATCAAATCCTTTTTTAGCGATTTTTGCTGGTAGTTTAGAAATAATGCCTGCAACGGGTACATTATTCGAAATACATGTCAGACTATTTCCGGCGATAATATCAGCTGATCCATATTCATGATTATAAAAAGATCTGATTTTATAAAGTGCATAAAGTTTTAAAAAGACTTCGTGCAAAGCATTGTGATATTCCTGGTAAAAATCAATATTTTCCTTTTTACGAAGATTTTGGTAGATGATATTGATAAGCGTCGCTAAAAATATCTGATTATGTATTTCTTCTTTTGAAACAGATTTTGTTTCAACCAAAAACCGTATTGCAGCAATAAACTTGCTAATGGCAGAAATGGAATCGGGCATATCAATATTTTTTATGCGTTTTTTTTCATTTTCCCAAAAATGTAAAAATTGACCTTCGATACTGTATAGGAAAAGATCTGTTTGGGTTGCAATACTGGCGGTCATTAGCATTTTTAATTTTGATTGCATTTCCGGAATCATATGGTAGAACTGGAGCGGGTCAATGATCAATAATGATCCGTTGATTCTTGCAAATATCTGGTCAACCGGATTTAAATCCTGTCCTAAAAAATCATATCCGAAAAGCGTACCTTCCATAAGTATTGTGCCAGCGCCGCAAAAATGATTTACTATCTTTCCGCTCTGTTTATCGGCAATTGAGTTTATCAAAGCGGTAAAATTGCGGTTTTCAAAAGAGGTGTTTTTTATAGGCTGCCTTTGATCAATATTAAAATTTAATAATAAATGATCCTGAACAAAGCTGAGCATTTCAGAAGGATCTGCCTCGCTGCTTTTGCTTACGGGTTGATGAAGTTCTTCCCTGAAGGTTTTAAATTTTTCATCCATTTCAGTTTGATTTTTAGAAAGGGCAGAGATATATCTACTTCGATTTAAGTAGTAGGCAAAGGTCCAAAATTTATACACACGCCACAGGTGAATATTGTATTCCAGAAAAGTCATATTTTTCAGTTTTAGCTTTAGAAATTCCGGCTCGGGTTCCAATAATTGCTGGAATAGAAAAATTTCTTTTATATAGCTTAATCGTGAAAGTGCCTGCACAACATCTGGTAAAACATCTCCCACCCATAAATAGCCATGGCGCCCCCTCCTTGGTAGAGAGTCTGTTAAAGCATTCTGAAGATTTAAATCATTTTCAATTATACGTTTAACTTCAGGCTGCTGGCTTAGTTGGAAAATATTATCAATAGGAATAATATCTCCAATAATATTAGAGATTTCTAAATAGGAGAGAACTTCTATTTCTTTTGGATGGTCTTTTAAATCGAAAATCTTAAAATAAAGAAATTTCCTACGCATAGGCCAATATTTTTTTTATCCTATAGATCAGATAATAGTATTATCAGGAATTGTTGTTCCTTTTGGGATAATAATTATGCCATCACTGATTCGGTAAAGTTCACCTTGTTCTTCATTAGCCATATCTTTATTAATAAGATGAACGTTATCACCGATATAGCAATTCATATCAATTATAGAATTTCTTATTATACAATTTTTCCCGATTCCCAAATTAGGTTTTCCCTTTTCTTTGTTTTTATTGCGTGCATCAATCGTCTCATAACGCTGATTACCCATTATAATTGATTTTTGAACAAGAGTACCCCCTTCTATAAATGAACGGATTCCTATAACAGAATCTTCAATTATTGAACCCATCAAAATACAGCCTTCGGTAATAACCGAGTGATCAATTTTACAATTATTTATTTTTGAGCCAGGCAGATATCTCGGTCTGGTATAAAATGGATGCTGTTCGTCATAAAAATTGAACATCGGTACATCATAAGTTAGCTCCTGGTGCGCCTGGAAAAAAGCGCCTATTGTACCGATGTCTGCCCAGTAGCCGTCAAAAAAATAACTGACGACTTTTTTATCCTTTAAACTATCCGGTAAAATTTCTTTGCCAAAATCTTGTTTATTATTGTTGGAAAGTAATTCAAGTAAAACTTCTTTTTTAAATATATATATCCCCATCGATGCTACATGTGTTCTACCTTCCGGAGCGACATTAAAATGATCAAAAAGTTCCTGCTCAATTCTAAATTTATCTATTACTTCCTGTTCCAGCGGTTTTTCAACAAACTCCGTGATTACTCCTTTTTTATCTGCTTTTAAAATTCCAAATTCTTTTACTTCCTTTTCAAAAATCGGTTTTACAGAAATAGAAATATCCGCTTTAGTTTTTACATGATGGGCTAGAAAATGTGCATAATCCATTCTGTAAAGGTGATCTCCGGAAAGGATGATGATATTTTCCTCAGCATCAAGAAGAAAACTCATATTCTTGCGCACAGCGTCAGCTGTACCCTGGTACCAATCCTGGTTTTCCGCTGTCTGCTGGGCCGCTAATATTCGAACTGATCCTGTAGTGAAGTTATCAAATCTGTAGGTATTATGAATATGCCTGTGCAGGGATTCTGTATTAAACTGCGTAAGAATAAAAACATCCCTTACACCAGCGTGTAAACAATTACTTAGTGGAATATCTATCAAACGAAACTTACCACCAATAGGCACTGCTGGTTTAGATCGCACGGATGTAAGCGGTTCAAGACGCGTTCCGCGTCCTCCTCCTAAAACAACAGCTGTCATTGCACTCATACTTATTCTCTTTCTTTTGTTATTTAGTAAATTTTAATATGGCTTCTTCGTTATACCCTGAATGATAATAACCATTTTTTTCAATTAAGGGTCGCTTTATCATACCCTGTTCATTTAGAAGTTCTTCAAACAATTGCGACTCATCCAGTTGTTTTTCTTTAAGTCCCAGTTTTCTGTAAAGCATCCCTTGTCTGTTTAAAACAACATCGAGACCAAGTTGTTTAACTATCTTATTTAGTTTCTCTTTAGAAATGGGCGATTTTCTAACATTGATAAATTCAAAATCTATTTTATTGAAAGTTAAAAGAGATTTTGTTTTCCTGATTTTATCGCAATTGGGAACACCATAAAGATTAATCAAAATTTATCTCCGCAAGATTTCAATTTTAAGAGTTAAATATAAGTTTCTTATGAATAAAAATCTATGCAAAGATACGCTAAAGGCTGAGTTTATGAGTCTTGAGTTGATAAACATATAGCGCAGTGCTAAATTCTCTTTTAAACTTTTGGCGATTTTATATGAAAAATACACTTTTTATTCGAAAAGAAAATATTGATCTGACTGAGAAAAGAGCACCCTTTTCTCCTGAGCAAGTAGGTAAATTAATCTCTGAGAATAACATTAATGTTATAGTTGAACATTGGGCTAACCGGACTTTTAGTGCAAGTCAATACCAGGCCCAGGGAGCTGTGGTAGCAAATAACCCTGATAGCGCAAATATCATCTTTGGAGTTAAAGAAATTCCTGTTGAGGACTTATCTCAAAATCAAAGGTGTGCGTTTTTCTCACATACTATAAAAGGTCAAACCTATAATATGCCTTTGTTGCAGGCCATTTTGGATAAACGTATCACATTATTGGATTATGAAAAAGTAACAGATTCATCCGGCAAAAGGTTAATATTTTTCGGCCCCTATGCCGGTTTAGCTGGCGCGATAAACACAATCTGGTTATTAGGAGCAAGATTAAATCTTGAGGGTATTAATAATCCGTTCAGTAAAATTAAACAAGCCAAAGATTATATTTCTCTTAAAGATGCTCAACATGCCTTAAAAAGTGTTGCGGCGGAGATTAAAAAAGATGGTTTGCCGGATATTGGAAAGCCATGGGTTTTTGCAATAACGGGAAACGGGACAGTTTCAAAAGGAGCGCAGCAAATTCTTGATATTTTGCCGGTTAAACATATAACTCCGCAAGAATTTTTACAGATTCAGAAGGAACAGTCTTTTGATTTAAATATTTTATATAAAGTTGTAATTGATTGCGATAATTTTGTTACACCTGTTGATTCCAATAACCATTTTGAATGGGATGATTATTTTCAAAACCCCAAAAAATATAAGGCGGATTTTAACAAATACCTTCCAAATATTACAACTTTGATAAACTGCATCTACTGGGAAAAGAGCTATCCAAAACTTGTTACAAAAGCCAGTTTGAAACATTTATTCGAAGATAAAAAGCAACCGAACTTGCGCATTATATCTGATATTACATGTGATATTGAAGGATCTGTTGAGTGTAATTTGCAAACGACAACGTCTGATAATCCAGCATATGTTTATAATCCACTGCAGCAAAACATTAAAAATGGTATTGGAGGTAACGGGCTTGTTATTATGGCTGTGGATAAATTGCCAAGTGAACTGCCAAAAGAGTCAACTGAGTTTTTTGGTAATTCTTTACTGCCCTTTATTCCTGCACTGGCACAGGCTGATTACTCACTTCCCTTTGATAAACTGGATATTCCTGAGGAATTCAAACGCGCCACAATTGCTCATCATGGCAAATTAACCCCCGCTTTTGAATATTTATACAAATTCTTAAAATAGAAGTCACAGTACTTCAATTTTTTCATGAAAGGTTAATCCATATTCGGAAAGTTCCTTTAATACCGGTTTATAGATAGCCGGGTGAGTTGGAATATGGCAGCCTGTCAATGGTAATTTATTTGTTAAAATAAGCTTGGCTACAATGCCCGCCGGTAAACCAACTGATTTTGCCATAGCCGTAAAACTTCCTCTTCGGCCATTATAGATCATCGTTGATGTATATTGCTCTTCTTTTTTCTTATCGGGATAAGAGACTCTCATCTTGTGCATAATGACAACCATGTCACGAATATCTTCTGTCAATTTAAGTTTCTTTCCTAAAAGATAAGCTAATGCTTGAGACGATGTCTCTGCCTTGATGCCGATTTTTTCTGAAGAGAATAGTCCCAGCCATTCCAGGTTTTGCATTATTTGACCCGTCGGCGAAAGATTTAAAAAGTTGGCTGTCCTTTGGATAATGTCCGGCCCTTGTGAGTTAAAAGGCAAAAACATTTCGGTAAGTTCAGCCCAACTTACTTTTTTAAGATTAGGTATCCGCTGCACTTCGTTAGACATACCCAGTCTCACAAGCTGTAGCCATGTTTCACTCCACCCGGGATACCTTAATGTACCTCGGATAACTGTATGAGCATTTTCAAAACCGTATAAACTCTTATAATTGAGTGAGTCTCTATTCGGGTATGCCTCCATTGTGCCCAATCCATCAATTTCCACCGGCCACGAATGCATGAAAACTGAATGGTGCGGAATGATTTTAATTTTGCCCTCTTTATAATATTGAGCTCCACTCTCCCCTGCCATCACAACATTTCGGGGATTCCAGCTAATGACATATTTTAAAGGATATTTTAATGAATCCTTAGCAGGCAAACCCCCTCCATACGATTCAAAACTTTTTACAAAAGCTCCTTTATTTCTAATTTCTTCAATCATACTTGCAGCTGCCATATGGTCTATTCCGGGATCAAGACCAATTTCAGTTAATATTAAAACCCCTTTTCGTACCGCATCTTTTTCTATATCTCTAATTCGGCTGTCTTCATAAGAAACAGATATCATGTGTTTACCATATTGCATACATGTCAAGGCGATCTGGTGCTGAAACATTGGCGACAATAAGTTTAAAACAATATCACATTTTGAGATTTGGGAAACGCGCATTTCGTGATCATTTATATCAAATAAAACTGCTGTACCCCTGGAATGACCCTTTACTTTTTTTCGCGCCTCTTTAAGATCGCGGTCAGCAACAGTCACAAACCAATCGAATTTTTTTGAGTTTTCCAAAAGGTAATGAATAAGATAAGGTGAGCTTTTTCCCGCTCCGAGCACTAGAATATTTTTCATTATTAAATCCTAAATTGAATAGATAAACAAACTGAAATTTACAAATTTAAAATCCAAGATCAATCAAAAGAATGTTTACTGTAGAAATTATTTTCTGCTTTTTAGAACCTGTTGCTTCCTTGACTTTATAGCAGGGTACAGGTAACTTTTCACTTTTGAATTTTATTGAAAATCTGCTTTAAAAGATAGGAGAAATGATGGCCCAATACGATGTAATTATTTTAGGTTCAGGACCCGGTGGATATGTTGCGGCTATTAGAGCAACTCAGTTAAAAATGAAGACGGCATTAATTGAACGAGAAGAGCTTGGAGGTATTTGTTTAAATTGGGGTTGTATACCAACAAAAGCGTTGCTAAAAAGTGCAGAAGTTTTCGAAGAAATGAATCATGCCGCTGAATATGGTTTAAAAGTACTTAAACCGGAGGTTGATTTCCCTGCTGTAATAAAACGCAGCCGTGAAGTTGCCGGCGCTAATTCTAAAGGCGTTGAATTTCTGATGAAAAAAAATAATATTGATGTTATTTACGGAAACGGAAAGTTTAAATCAGCTAATACACTTGTGGTTGAAGATGCTAAAGGTAAGAAGAAAGAAGTATCAGCCAAACATATTATTATTGCTACAGGTGGAAGGCCAAGAACGATTCCGGGAATTGATATTGATGAAAAACGTGTGATTACCTCCAGGGAGGCAATGTCACTGGAAAAACAACCCAAGTCGATGATTATAATGGGTGCCGGTGCTATTGGTGCTGAGTTTGCATATTTCTATAATTCTATTGGTACAGAGGTTACACTTGTGGAAATGCTGGATAATGTTTTACCGATAGAGGACAAAGATATTTCCAAAACTGTTGAACGCAGTTTTAAAAAATCCGGTATAAAAATTAAGACTGCAACAAAAGTGGAATCCCTGAAAAAATTAAAAAATTCAGTGGAGGTGACTGTTTCAGCCAAAGGTAAATCAGAAGTCCTGAAAGCTGAAAAAGCACTGATGGCCATTGGGATACAAGGCAACATAGAAAATATCGGTCTTGAAGAAATCGGAATAAAAACAGAAAAAAGTTTTATTACTGTTAACCAGTGGTATGAAACTAATGTTAAAGGCGTATATGCCATCGGTGATGTTTGTGGTCCACCCCTTTTGGCTCATGTTGCTTCGCATGAAGGAGCTGTTTGCATCGAAAAAATCGGCGGCCAAAAGACCCATGCAATAGACTATAACAGTGTCCCGGGATGTACCTATTGCCAGCCGCAAGTTGCCAGTATTGGCTTTACAGAAGAAAAAGCAAAGTCTGAAGGCTATGAAGTAAAAGTGGGGAAATTTCCTTATTCAGCCTCGGGCAAAGCCAGAGCCATCGGTGCTAAAGAAGGTATGGTAAAACTGGTTTTTGATAAGAAGTATGGTGAGCTGCTGGGAGCACACATTGTGGGTGCAGAAGCCACGGAGTTGATTTCTGAAGTTATCATAGCTAAATCACTGGAAGCGACCCCAATAGAATTAGGTAAAACAATGCATGCCCATCCAACCCTGGCAGAAATGATTATGGAAGCCGCTTTAGCCGCAAATGATGAGGCCATTCATATTTAAAAAATGGATAATATCAAACAAGAAATTATAATCGTCTCAGGCCTGCCGCGCTCTGGCACTTCTTTAATGATGCAAATGCTGCAGGCCGGCGGACTAACCTTAATTAGCGACAATTACAGACCTGCCGACCAGCATAATCCTAATGGCTATTTTGAATATGAAAAAGTGAAATCCCTGGACGCCGATAACAGCTGGATGGATATATCACAGGGAAAATGCATAAAAATTTTATTCCATCTTTTGAAATTAATTCCAATGCAATTCAGCTATAAAATTATTTTTATGGAAAGGGATTTAGCAGAGGTATTAGAATCCCAGGATAAGATACTCAGAGAATCCTATGCAATTGGTTCGGACAAGGATATATCAATAAGAAATATATTTGAAAAAGAACTGCTGAATATAGATGAGTGGTTGAGTAGACAGGATAATATTTCTGTATTAAAAGTTCAATACAAGGATGTTATTGAAAACGCCTTACAGGCGGTAATTAAAATTGAAGATTTTCTTGAGCTCACTTTAAATAAACATCACATGACTAAAATGGTAGATCCCGCTCTTTACAGAAACAAGTTATCTGTCTAGTTCTTCTTCCAATTCCTCAATATTTTTTTTTGATGCTTCAAAACCTGGGTTTATTTCAACAGCTTTCTTGTAAGATACTAATGCTTCTTGCAGCTTCCCGGCGGCCCGATAACCGTCGCCCAGGCTATCGTAAGGATTTGCTTCCTCTGGCAGCAATAACGCCTGGCGTTTGAACATCTCGATGGCCTTCTCAGGTTTATTTTGTTGTAATAAAAAATACCCATAGCCGTTATAAAAAGCGGGATTATCTTTAGAATCATCGAAGTTTTTATGATAGTCGTCATAAGCTTCTTCTGCTTGCTTAAATTTTTCTTCTTCAACCAGGATTCCAATCCATATAAGTTGGCCTTGTTTTGAACCAAGTTTATTTAAGATTGCAATTTCTTCTTTAGCTTTTTCTGTATCACCACCCATTATTGAAGGCGCGCGAAGGTAAAAATTTGCTAATCCAACATGACCGCCAATATGTCTGGGGTCCAATTCTACCGTTCTTTCGTAAGCTTCAAGCATATCTCCCGCAATAAACGGTTGTCTAAAAACACTGGCGGCGGCTATTTGTGCGCCAAGCACCTGGGCGTGTCTGAAATGATATTCTGCGGCATTTGAATTCAGTTCTATGGCCGTTTCTATGCTCTCCAGTGCTTCATCAACTTTATTAAGTTGTAATTGCGAGCGACTTAACCAAAAATGGGCATCGGCATCATTTTCGTTTTTTTCCACCAGCTTTTCGAACAAAGCAGTTGCTTCTTTATATTTTTCTTTTTCAAATAAAGAAAT
This sequence comes from Calditrichota bacterium, assembly GCA_963723365.1. Classification (GTDB taxonomy): domain Bacteria; phylum Calditrichota; class Calditrichia; order Calditrichales; family J004; genus CAVRRG01. Next base: position 22,393 of record CAVRRG010000065.1, read on the forward strand.
ACCTTTATCAATGCTACTAGCATTAACATATAAAACTGTAAACAGAAAAAATATTATCATTCTCATGAGGCTCCCCATTTTCTATTGTTTAATCCTGGTCCTTTTCTCTGGATAAGACCTGAATTATTTTATGTAAAATCTGCAGGTCCTGGTACTCCGGAATTGTGCGACCCAGTATTCTACGAAAACGGGACAAGAAAGTTTGCATGTCATCACGAGGCTTAAAACCAACCCTGTGCAATGCTTCATTCAAGTGTTCATATAGTTTTTCAATGGCTTCGTGAGAAGCCGGTTTTACTTTCGACTTTTTTGGTTTTTTTTCACTGCTCTCCCTATACAAAACATAGCTGTATATCATAACCGCCTGGGCAAGATTTATTGCGGGATTCTGGGTTGCTGTTGGAATTGTAGAGTGTATCTGGCACAAATTCAATTCATCGGAGTAGAGCCCTGTCCTCTCACGGCCAAAAACAAAAGCAATTTTAATATCATTCCCTAACTGATTTATTTCTTTTACTACCTGTTCAGGCGCAAAATTAGGAAATTTGATTGACCTTCTGCGCATAGTCGTCCCAACTGAAACCTGGATATCCTTTAGGGCATCTTTTAGAGAATTAAAATGATCTGCTTTTCTTACAATATCTTTTGAACGGTGGGCCAGCATCCGTAATTCTTTGGTATCCGTATCACAAGGATTAACCAGCCGTAAATGACTTAAGCCGGTGTTTTTCATAGCACGGGCAACTGAACCAATATTACCCGGTGTCTCAGGTTCCACGAGAATGATATATACATTTTTTAAGTTCATATTTATACAACTAAAAAGTGAATTCCACTTTGTGAGAGATTGTTATCTCTGATGGGCTGACTTTTGTGACATACGCTAATATTTCTACACCTTGATTATAAACAGACTGCAGTTTTTGTGCATATTTCGGATCAATTTCATAACATGGTTTAAAGATCTCAGCGTCATTTCTTTGGATTAAAAAAAACATAACAGCGCGTTGTTTTTGTTTTTTCATCATCAAAAGTTCGTTTAAATGTTTAAGCCCCCTTTCTGTAACAGCATCAGGGAATTGATAACTGTTATCCTTTAACAGAGTAACATTCTTTACTTCTATGTAACACAACTCACCTGAACTTTGCAGAAGTATGTCAATTCTGCTGTTTTGCCCATATTTTTTTTCTGTGATTATCTTTTCATATCCTTTTAATTCAGGGATTTGTTCTTGCTCAATGGCCTCTTTAACAATTTTATTCGTGAGTTGTGTATTAATTGCAATCCAGCACTTTCCATTGTGAACCATTTCCCACGTGTAGCGCAGTTTTCTTTTAGGGTTTTGACTGTCAGTTAACATCACCCTCCACCCCGGTTCTGCACATGTTTTCATAGAACCCGGATTCGGGCAATGGGCAGTAACTATTTCTCCACTTTCCAGCTTTATATCTGCCAGGAAACGTTTATAACGTTTAATTAAAGTACCATAGTGGCATGGAGAATTAATCTGCATTTTTAATTCTGGTCAGTTTAGTTGCACTTTCCATTATTTCTTTAATTGTCTTTCTCCATTTCCGAAAGTCATAAGTTCAAAAAAATGGTATTACCCTGCAGGAGAATTTATAAATGGAATTTATTTTCATTATCATGGCCATATGGTTTATCGGATACATTTTATACTCAACTTTGAGACATGAAAAATCACGAGAAATTGAACTAAATTATCATATTATGCAAGCAAAACGTATTTTAAAGAATAAAGATACGCAAGACAGGCGCCAGTGGTTTATTGATCAGTTTAAAGCAGCCGAGAGTCACATCCGCACAGCGCAAATGTTTTGTAAAAAACCATTTGAATACAATTCTATCACGGATATGCGTAAAGAATTAATCCAAATCAGTGAAAAGTATTCAAATTGATATAAAATCGCTACCCCATAAATTGAAATAAGTATATCTTAAAGCTATCTTAGGAATCAAAACGTATAATTAATTTATGCTTAAACTATTTATCTATTGTATTTTTCTGTCCTCGGCTTTTGCCCAACAAATAGATTATAATCCGCAATTCACTAATTCTATTAACGAATTGGACTGGCAAAAGGGATTAATTTCTGCAGGCATTTTAACTTTTTCTATTATTTCGGTTTATGAAGCAGGTAAACCAATTTATTACAATCAGGAACGTTCCAAATTTCACTGGACGCGCGTAAAAGGTGATATTGAGTTCTATGACAATAAGCATCGCGGAATAGATAAGTTCGCACATTTTTATTCCACCAGCCTTTTTGCTCAAAACATCTATTTCATGTCACGCTGGAGCGGATTAAATAATAAGGCTGCTTCCTATAACTCATTTATATTATCGAGTACCATAATGACCGCAATGGAAATCCATGATGCCTCTTATAAACGATGGGGCTTTTCTATCGGTGATTTTCTGTATAATCTTGGAGGCGCTGCTTTTTACGTAGGGCAGCAAAACTATGAGTGGATGCGCAACCTGGATTTTAAATTGAGTTATGATTTCACAAGGCGCGCAGCAGAAGACACCGCCGTAGAAAGTTACCCAAATATGACTTTCTGGTTAACCGCAAATCCTTCAGGACTTTTTAAAGAACATCTTCCAGGATGGTTTCCAAACTGGATTAACCTTGCTCTTGGCGTAAGTTCGACCCATTCACTTCCGCACAAGACAGAAATCATTTTAGGATTAGGGTATAATTTAAAACGTATTAGAACTAAATCTATTCTTTTAAATCATCTAATACATTTTATTGACCGTTATAAATTCCCAGCTCCTGCTATCCGTTTAGCACCTGGTTTTATCGGCTATGGATTATACTTTTAGGCTTTTATATAACCCAGCATTCCTTTGATACTGTTCTCGGCGAAGTACTTTTCTCTTTTTTGTATGTCTGCGGGAAGATTCTTGTATGATTTCAATAATATATCACTTACAAGCAGCTTATTAAAAATCTCATCTGGTTTCACAGTATTGTTTTTTAAAAATTGATCCCGGGTAATTTCCAGCCACAATTCCAGCTGCTCTTTGGCACTTTTAAAAAAGGTGTCTATTCCAGAGCTTAGCAATCCGTAATGCCCAAAACAGATGGTTTCACAATCCAAAGCTGCCGCCTTGAACAAAGATTCTTTGTATATCTCATAGACAAATTTAGGCGGTGTGGCTATTCTTAAATAAAAAGAATCCGCGGGAGTTATAACACCGGCCACTTCACCAGCGAAAAGCAATCCGTTTACCCGGTAATTTAAATGGTGCATGGCATGCCCCGGTGTTTCAATTACTTCTATTGTTAAATCATTAATTTTGATCTCATTCTGATACGAAATACTATTTTGTGGAATTGCGGCGATTACACCATACTCTTCTGCAATTTTACCCAATACAGAAAGCGAACTTTGCCATAAGTTTTCGGGGTCAACCATATGTTTTATAGCTCTTTCGTGGCAAATTATCTGCGCTTCCGGAAAAACATTCAACAATTTCCCGCTACCCCCTGCATGATCAATATGAATATGAGTCAGTAAAATATAATCAACCTTGTTAATATTAAGTTGTTTTAATGCAGCAAGCAGAACAGTAATTGTTGAGGTTGGTCCCGGATCAACCAAAAATGTTGTTTGGCCATCAGAATATATCCAACAGCTGATAAACCGGCGAAATCCTTCAAGTTTTTGATCCAGATCGATTAACCACAGATTCTGTTTCTTTTTATGAATAGCCATTGTAAATTCCGTTTTCTTTAATGTGTAATTTAAATAAGATAAGGCTTTGTGAGAAATATTATGATGAATCGACAATGGAAATTTTAAAAGTTTACAGAGAAAACCCTCACCTGAGGCATATTAATAAAGCAGTCGTTTGTATAAAAAGAGGGGGAGTGATTGTATATCCTACAGACACAATATATGGCTTAGGAGCGGATCTTAATAATAAAAAAGCTCTGGAACGGATTCTTAAAATAAAAAAAGAGTCTTTAAATAAACCGTTAAGTTTTATTTTGCCGGATTTAAAAGATATCGCAACATATGCCAACGTAGATGACTATGCTTATAAGATTATAAAACGCGTTACACCTGGCCCGTATACTTTTGTTCTGCGCGCAACAAAACAGGTCCCAAAATTAATGTTGTATAAAAGAACAACTGTTGGTGTGCGCATCCCGGATGCTCCAATAGCACTAGCATTGACCCAAGAGCTAGGAAACCCGATTTTAAGCACAAGTGTTCCTATTGATGAAAACCGTTATCACACAGACCCCATACAGATCGCCGACAATTATAAAAACGAAATTGACCTTATCCTGGATGCAGGGATTCTATTTAATAACCCCTCTACTGTTGTTGATTTAACAGGCGACTTTCCGGAAATAATCAGGGAGGGAGCAGGAGATATCGATGCCCTTAATTATTAAAAATTGATATCTATAAATTAAAATTCTTAAGAGCCATATCAGAAATAGTTTCGCCAATAGCTAATGATGCCGTTGCGGCAGGGGATGGTGCATTCAGGACGTGAATCATCTTTTCCCTTTGCTCTATATGGAAATCGTCTAACAATCGACCATTACTTGCCAGTGCCTGCGCCCGAACACCTGATCCGGCTGTTTGAACATCTTGCTCATTAAGCTCCGGAAGTAATTTTTTTAAAGCTTTTACAAATGCCTTTTTGCTTGCTGAACGATACATTTCTCCAAATCCTGTCTGCCAGTATTTAGCAGCTAAAACCCAAAACCCGGGATAGGTTAATGTCGATAGCGTATCCAAAAAGCTGACATCACTCTTTAAATAACCCTCTCTTTTAAATGCCAGTACAGCATTGGGTCCGGCCTCAACTCCGCCATCTACCATACGTGTAAAATGTACTCCTAAAAAAGGAAATTTTGGATTTGGTACAGGATAAACCAGGTTGTTTATAAGTTTTTCCTTTTCAGGAATTAGTTCGTAGTACTCACCACGGAAAGGAATAATTTTTAGCTGCGCTTTTACCCCACACATTTTTGCAACCCTGTCAGAATGCAGGCCGGCACAATTAATAATGGATTTCGATTTTATTTCCTTTTGCGTCGTTTGGAGATTAAAAGCACCCTCTTTTTTAAGCAGTCCGACAAACTTTGTATTTAGCAAAATCTCATTTTGATTTTTCAGGATTTGATCTTTATAGGCAGAGCAAACATCAAGATAATCTACTATGCCCGTTTCAGGGATATGCAATCCTGCAATACCAGCAATATGCGGTTCGTGCTCTTTTATTTCTTCTACAGCCAGTTTTTTAATTCCCGTTAAACCATTTTCCACTCCGCGTTGATATAGGTCGTCAAGTGCTTTCAGTTCATTCTTGTTAATTGCGACCACTATTTTACCGCATTTATTATGCTTAATATTGTTTTTTTCACAAAAACGGTAAAGCATATCCCGTCCTTTAACGCAATTCAGGGCTTTTGATGAACCAGGCTTGTAATAAAGTCCGGAATGGATAACGCCGCTATTATGACCCGTTTGATGCTGACCAATATCGCTTTCTGTTTCAAGAATCGCTATTTTAAGTTTTGGATTTTTGTGCGTGATTTTAAGAGCTGAGGCCAAACCTATAATTCCAGCTCCAATAATAGCAATATCAAATATTTTTTCAGACATGATTAGGCTGCTTTTGTGCCGCGAGAACATCTTTAAATTTAATAGCTAAATCATAAATTGTTAATCCGATATTCATATTATTTTTAATATTTCTATATGCCTGTTCTAATTGTTCCTGTAGAAAAGAATAGTTAATCTCTTTAAAATGATCTGCGAATTTACTTATGGTTTCTTTCATATCAGCGTTGGAAAGATATTCTGGGTCTCGCATAATAAAAAAACGCTGGGCATCGCTAATCCACAACATCATTAAGTTCAAAAATTCAAGTGCTTTATTTTTGTCCCTTAGCTGCACAAAGTAATCAGAAATATCATTTATTGCAGACCACTTGCCTGAGGCTGCAGCCCTTAAAAATTCCAGGACCTTAGGACGATAATCCTCTTTATTTATCTCCAATAATTCAAAAATCTTTTCAACATTATTTTGGGAAATTCTTATCTGCGTTGTCAGATCCTGTTTCTCATCAAAGTAAATAGATACTATTTTTTTTATTTCGTCGTCTGTAAAATTTGGAAACATGACAGGCTGGCATCTTGAACGAATGGTAGCCAAAACAGAGTTAATATCATTGGTTAATAAAATTATCAATAAATTTTCAGGTGGTTCTTCAAGTAATTTTAAAAAAGAGTTTGCTGCTTCGCGCGAGAAATATTCGATTCCGGAAATGATAAATGTACGTTTCTTTGCCTCATACGGCGCATAGCTGGCCTCTTTTTTTAACTCTCGAATACTTTCAATCGGGATGTTCAAATGTCCGCTAATCGCAATTTTTTTATGAGGCTGTTGCGTTTTTTGCCTTACCATCTCAGGAAATTTATCTTCTTTAACACTTTTTGAAACAGGAAAAATTAATTTTACATCCGGGTGGCTGGCGGCATTTATCTTTAGACATGATGAACATTGATTGCAAGGTTTGTTTGAATCGTTATTACAATTAAGCGCTTTAGCCAATTGCAGGGCGAAAGCCGTTTTACCGCTCCCAGCTTTTCCATAAAACAAATAGGCATGCGCAAGCCTGTTGTTCTGGAGCACCTGTCTAAAGAAACTTTTTATTTTTTCCTGAATTACACCTTCTTCAAAATACATAACTTTTAACGCGTTTTTTTTGAATGTTCCAGTTCATATCCAATAATATAAAGAAGATATCCTTTTACATAAAATCAATAAGCAGAACTAATAAAGATTAATGAAAGATTATGACTTTAAAAATGTCCAATTGCTTAAGTCTATGGCTAAGTTTAACTTTACCTTATCGTTTTTAAAAACATTTAATATTTAATGGACCGACGACAGCGAACTATTTTAATATCACTTATTTTATCTGTTTTGTTTCATATATCCGTCATATATATGATCAGTTTCTTTGACTGGTTAAACTCAAAACTCGATAATTTACCCGAATCAATACCGAACGAAATTACCGTGGTATTTCCGGAAAACAGACCCGATAAACCGCTGACTGTTGTGGAAAATCAAAATGAAAGTAATATTATTCCTGAAGATTCCAGGTTGCTTTCTGAAAAGAATTCCCGTGCCCAAAATATGGATATCACAGGTAGAATTCTTAATAATTCCCCCTTTAGCGAAGGCAATGTTGAAAACGAGAATCTGTCAGCACCGTTGCAGAAAGAACAGAGGTTCAAACCTTCTTCCAGGCCTTTTAATAAAGATGCTTTAACGGGCAAACAAATTGATCCTCTTAACAGCCGCGAGATTCTTAGAGACAACCAGCAGCAAACCCAACAAGCCAGCATTGGATCTAACCAACAATTACAACAACAACTATTTTCCGTGGAAGAAGTTGGTGCATTATCCTTAAGCACTTATGCCTGGGAATGGGCCCCATATCTCAATCGCCTAAAACGAAAACATTCCAGTGTATGGTACGCTCCACCAGCTTATTCCAGGTTGGGTATTATTCATGGACAAACAGTAGTTGTTTTCGAAATAGCAAGAAACGGAAGCCTCCTTAAGGCACAAGTGATTGATCACAAGGGACACGAATCACTCGAAACAGCCAGCTTTGAATCTATTAAAGCTATTTTTCCTTTTTTACCATTACCTGATAATTTTCCTGATGAAACTTTAACAATAACAGCAACGCTTATATATCCTGATTTAAAAAAGCTTTATAACGAAAGGAGACGTTAAATGCTCGAACTTTTTGAACGCGGGGGAATAATGATGTACCCGCTATTACTTGCTTCCATAATTGCCGTTGTCTTTGTATTTGAGCGCGCCCTGGCTCTTCGAAAACGCAAAATCATTATTCCTGAAATCATTTCGGTTGTGGATAATTTTTCATCTGCGAAAGATGTGGAGTTTGCGCTTAATGTTTGCTCAAAGTATGAAGGTGCTTTGCCCAGTCTGATTGAAATAGTATTAAATAATCACACCTCTTCTAAAGAAGAGATACGCTATTTACTTGAAGATCAGGGAAGACAGGATATACGCAATTTAGAGAAGGGGTTAGGAATATTGGAAACGATAGCTGCTATCGCCCCGCTTATGGGACTTTTGGGCACGGTGCTGGGTATGATCCAGGTCTTTGCGGTAATAAAGGTACAGGGCGTTGGACAAACAGCAGCTCTTTCTGGTGGTATTTCTGAAGCCCTGCTAACAACAGTAACCGGACTTTTTATTGGCATCCCGGTACTAATTGTTTTTAACTATTTTACAAGTAAATCAGAAAGCCTGATATTAGATATTGAAAAATATGCTAATGCGCTTGTTCAAAAAATTCATTCACTCAAAGCGGAATAATAAATGAAGCTCTTTACAAGTAAACCCAAAAAGGTAACTTTAAATATGACTTCGCTTATTGATGTCTTATTTATCCTGATTATCTTTTTTGCCGTCTCATCCACCTTTCTTGAACAACCGGGAATTGAGCTGGAATTGCCAAAAGCAGAAAGCGCAGAATCGTATACAACTCAAAAAGTAATACTTTATATTGATAAAGATAATAACTTGTTTTTAAATGACCAGATTATTAGCGTAAATACTGTCATAAAAGAGATTAAAAAATTAGGAAAATTATCCGAAGAACAGAGTATAGTATTAAAGGCGGATACTCAGGTGGAGCATGGAAAAATAATTGAAATCATGGATATCCTTAGAAAAAACAAGATATACAAAATCGTAATATCCACAAATATTCCCGAATAAAATATGACTTCTAATATAGATAAAATCGGTTTTGCATTAATGGGCTTTGGAAAACTTGGTCAGGGGTTTTATAATGTCTGGTCTAAAAAAAGAGAAAAATTACTTGAAGAAACAGGTTTCGACTTTGAACTAAGATATATTTTAATAAAAAATGAAGAGTATAAAAGACCCGCCTACGTAGACAAAAAATATTTTACATCAAAAGTAGATACTATTTTAAAAGATAAATCGGTAAATGTAGTAATTGATGCCATAGGTAACATTGAACCCACTTTTTCTATCCTTCAAAAATTTATTACTAAAAAGATTCATATAATATCGGCTAATCGTGTTTTATTAGCCACCAAGATGCATGAAATCTCCGATTTGGCAAATAAAAGTGGAATACACTTTTTCACTGAGCCCGCAATTGGAGGGGGTATTCCAGTTTCAGAAATCATACAAAGGGACCTTGTGGGAAATACCATAACAGAAATGTATGGCATCGCCAGTGGTATATCCAATTATATATTAAGTGAGATGTCTGATTACAAAATTTCTCTGGATGACGTATTAAAATCACCAGATATCCCAACCCTTGCCGAATCAGTTTCAGTTGTTGATTATGAGGGATCCGATGCCGCAATGAAGGTAGCCATTCTCGCAGCAACTGCATTTGGTGTTGATGTCAATTATTTGCATATTTATGCTGAAGGAATTTCAAATATCTCAGTAGACGATATCAAATGGGCAGCGAGTTTTGGTTACGAAATAAAATTATTGTCCATCTTGAGAGATCATGGTGATTCTTTTGAAGTACGCGTCCACCCCACTTTTATTCCGTTAAGCCATCCGATGATTTCAGTTAAAGGAGAAAACAGCGCATACTTTATAAAAACTGATTTGCTTGGGGAATATCTCATTTATGGGAGAGGTGTTGGTACAGAACCAACAAGCAGCTTAATATTGCGTGATCTGGTGGAGTTAGGCCATAGGATTAATAATCGATCACGCAGACAAAAGTTTCATTTTAACTGGAATCCCAAAAAAATAATGGATATCAACGATGTAAAAACCTCATGCTACATCAGGTTTCCCTGCAAGGATGAACCAGGCGTGATGCGTGAAGTGACGGCAATAATAGGGAATCATCAAATTAACATTAGTTCCGCGCATGCCGAGAAAGATAAAGATGCCTCATTAAAATTAGGGTATGTTCATATTTTTCTGGAAGACGCAACTGAAAAAGAAGTCCAGGATGCAATGAAAGAAATTAAGAGTTTGGATATTGTTATGGGTGAAATTAAATATTTTAGGATTTTAGATCATGAATAATATTTTTTTTGATACGGATATGGTATTACACCCGACAAAAATTGTTGGCGTAGGCTTGAATTATGTTGATCATATCAACGAGATGAAAAGTAAAAAACCATCCGAACCGGTTTTATTTTTAAAGCCAACAACTTCCCTTTGTAAATTTAAAGATCCAATTTCTTTGCCAAAAAATCGTGGTTCTGTTCATTATGAATTAGAACTGGCTATTTGCATAAAAAAAGACGCACAGCAAGTTAAAAAAGAAGACGTCGCTGAATATATTGCTGGTTTTGGCATGGCGCTGGATTTAACGTTACGCGATGAGCAGGCTGCTGCAAAAGCCAGTGGCAGACCATGGGCTGCTGCAAAAGGTTTCGATAAATCATGTCCTATTACAACGTTTTTTAAAAAATCAATTGAAGAAGTCCAGGATAATCAGCTTCAATTAATTATCAACGATGAAATCAGGCAACAGCAATCAACAGCTTTAATGCTTTTCAAAATAGATGAACTTGTTAGTTACATCTCGGGTGTTTTCACTTTACTTTCCGGCGATATTATATTAACCGGGACACCTGCCGGTGTAGGACCGCTAAATTCGGGCGACGAAATTAAAGCCTCTATTGCCGGGTTAGTATCCGAAGAAACCCATGTTCTTTAAAACAAATTAATCAAACCCTTTCGTTGCAGAAATGCACTTCCTTTTATAGATTGTAAAAAATACAATTTTCAATAAATGACATATTGCGAGTATTGCCCTGACTGAAATTGAACGACTTCTGGATATTATGAAGCAGATTCGTCAAAACTGCCCCTGGGATGCCAGACAAACCCATGAAAGTTTGAAACGATATCTGCTGGAAGAAACCTATGAAGCTCTTGAAGCTATTGATCATAATAGTCCAAATGAACTAAAAAAAGAGCTCGGCGATCTGCTGTTACAGATCGCTTTTCATAGTGAAATTGCTTCTGAAGAAAAGCATTTTGATTTTAATGATGTTGCAAAATCCATAGCAGATAAAATGTATGACCGCCATCCGCATGTATTTCAGAAAGATAAGGATGTCACAGCGGAAGAGGTTCAGCAAAACTGGGAAAAAACAAAGCATTCCCAGGAAAACAGAAAGTCCATTTTAAGTGGTGTTCCAAACCAGCTGCCAGCCTTATTGAAAGCGCAGCGTTTGCAGGATAAAGCTGCATCTGTTGGATTTGATTGGGAAAAAGTAGAACAGGTCATTGAAAAGCTTGAAGAAGAAATTGCCGAGTTTAAAGATGCGCTTAAAAATAAGAACCATGAAGAAATAGAAAATGAGTTTGGTGATGTTCTTTTTAGCCTGGTTAATATTTCAAGATTTTTAAAGGTTGTTTCAGAGGAAGCATTGCAGAAAACGAATAAAAAATTCATAAAACGGTTTAAATATATGGAAGATAAATTTAATAATCTTCCCGGGAAGATGTCCGAAACTGCATTAGCTGAGCTTGAACAGATATGGCAGGAATCTAAAAACCGGGTTTAAATGAGTATCACAACTGAATACTTAAAAATAATTAGCAATGCAGCGGATGAGGAAGATTGTTGTACCCTTACTTTGCAATTTTTAAAAAGCAAGGGTGAAGATGTACATTTGATTCTCCATGCCGTCGATCCAAAGCCATTAAGTATCATTGAATCTGAGAACAGAACGGTTGATTTCTGGTATGAAAGGCTTAAACTTCTAAAATCGGGGTCATCTGAAGAAACTGAAAAACACGATGATTCGTTTAGTTACTTTTTTTCTTCACTAAATTTTAAGGAAGAAAATGTTTTTATTTTTATCTCAGAAAAAGAGAATAGAATTGCAAAAAATATTTTGCCCTTCTGGCAAACGGCACTACAATTAATAAAAGTGACAGAAAAATCCATTACCCAGAACACTAAAAATGAATACGGAAACTATATTTCTCAACTATTACATGATGTAACTTCATTAATTGATCTTAATATCAGCAGCAAGAAGGATTTGCTGGACAGAATAGAGTACCAAAAAAAACTTAACCATAATCTACTGTTTTTTGTTCGGGATTTAGATGTGTTTATAACTGAAATTTGTATCAAGGATTTGATAAACGATTCCCTTGAGCTGATTGGATTAAAAGCAGATGATTTATCTATCACACTTGAAAATCCAGGCTTGCTTATAAACCTGGACGTTGAGCTTATGGCAAAGGCATTTAATGAAATTATAAAGAATGCGTTGTATGATGTTGAAAACAATTATGCTATGGTTTCGGTTAATGTCTACTCTGAAAAATCCGGGTCTCCATTTTTAAATCATGATTGGTTAACTATAGAAATAAACGATAAAGGTGATGGTATCCCTGATGATTTTTTACCTTATATTAAAAAACCATTCTTTACGACTAATAAACAGGAAGGATTTTCAGGTTTTGGCTTGAGCAATGCTGAGAAAATTATTGCAGCACATTTTGGAAAAATAGAAGTTAATTCCAGGGCAGGAACAAACATAAAATTATCCATTCCACAACTTACCTATGACTGAGAAATCTGAAAAAATATTAATAATTGAAGATAACGCGATTTGGCAAAAGAAGTTTAGCAAATGGCTGGGATCATCTTATGCCTATCGATATGCCAGTAACAAAGCTGACGCTATAAAAGCCTTTAATCAATTTCTGCCCGATATAATTGTTCAGGACCTGGGCCTTCCGGAAATAGAAATAGGTTTGGATACTCTGGATTATATTGTGAGTCAGAGGTCGGATGCAAAAGTTATTGTTATCACATCCTCACAAGATCACCAGCACGCTCTTGAAGCTCAGAAAAGGGGAGCATATTCATATTTTTTCAAATCTGAAAACATCCAGGATGAATTACCACTGCTGGTAAAGCGAGCTTTACGTATGCAAAACCTGGAAAGGGATAACAGCAATCTGCGTGAAAAATTAACTGCTAATTTGAAGTTTGAAAACATTATTGCTGTAAGCATTCAGATGCAGAATATTTTAAAACTTATTGAACAAACAAAGGGAACGCGAGAACCTGTTCTTTTAACCGGTGAGTCCGGAGTAGGAAAAGAGGTCATTTCCAAACATATACATAATCGAAGTGTTGGAAAAGATAAACCCTTTATCGCTATTAATTGTGCGGCTCTTCCTGAAAATCTGCTGGAAAATGAGTTATTTGGACATGAAAAAGGTGCCTTTACAGGATCCCAGGATTTAAAGAATGGTCTATTTGAACTTGCGGACGGCGGTTCTCTTTTTTTAGATGAAATTGGAGAACTACCCATTTCGATGCAGGCCAAACTATTAAGAGTGTTACAGGAGAAAAAGTTCTATCGCCTGGGAGGCACAACAGAAATTAAAGCTACTTTTAGACTTATTACGGCTACAAATCGTTCTTTAATAGATGAAATTTCAAACAACGCTTTTAGAGAGGACTTGTTTTATCGTCTTAACGTAATTCCAATTGTATTGCCACCTTTAAGGGAAAGGCCGGATGATATACCGGCATTAATAAATTACTTTGTAAATAAATATTGTGAAACATATAAATATAAATCTGCAGCTATTCTTGACCCGGCTCTTATCGCTTATTTATCTAAATTAGAATGGAGGGGTAATACCCGCGAGCTGGAAAATACGCTTAAACGAATGCTGGTTGTTAATAACAAACATCTTTCCCTAAAAGATATACCAAAGGATATTCAGCAAAAAGGAAACCCGATGCTGCAAGAAGCTTTGCTCAATAAATACACATTAGACGAGTTTACTAAAATGTACGCCAGGCTCGTATTCGAACATTTAAATCATAATAAAAAAGAAACATGTAAATTTTTAAATATAAACTACCGCACTCTTACCTCCCGCCTTGACAAATCCGAGTTGTAAAAAATACAATCGCTCGTTTTCCACATATTGTATAATTTACAATCTTTTCTTTTAATTTATCCCTAAAGTATTGTTTTTATTTCATTTGAATAGTTTTGCTATCTAAACGGCTAAAAAACATAGGCTTAGCGCTTTGGCACAGGGCTTGTAATATATCAGGATGTAGTTTTAATAAAAGGAATTAGGCATTGGAAAATTTAATCTCTGGCAACTTAAATATCAGCAGCTTAAATGATGATTCAGGAAGAACGTACTACTCTATTCGGGTTGCGTTTTCAGATAAGGATGTTCTTACCATTTATAAGAATTCTATAAATGAACTCATGGATGAGTTACCCGAAATTATTTTTTCTGCCTTGCAGGCCCGTATAATAAATGAACCTCAACCAGCAAATTAGGAGTCTTGGATGAAAATTTTTATATGTGAACAGGACATCTCAAGAGCCAAATCAATGGAGGCGATATTAGGACGGAAAAGGTTCAAGGTTGTTACCGTTATCAAAAACCAGGACTTATTTAGACAAGTCAGTCTTCAGCGACCGGCAGTTATAATTGTTAATCAAAATTTTACTGAAGATTTCGGATTTGATACTGTAAATAGATTAAAGAATGATCCCAGTACCTCAGATATTCCTATCATTTACATTGGGCGTCCTGGTGAAGTTCTTTCAAACTTTAAATCAATAAATCATGATTGTGTTGAGGTTATTCAGGAACCGGTAAAGATTAAAAATTTAAAACATTATATTGACAGGTGGACAACATTTAGAAGTCTATATGTGAAGCATTAGCATGGAAGCTTATTTAATAATACAAGTAACCATAATTGCATTTTGGTTCATTTACAAAGGGGTAAATATCAAGGACGATCGTTTATCCTGAGGGGGTAGCGCTTGCGCTACCTCTTTTTTATTCAAAGCGGCTGATCGCGCTTTCAAAATATGTGGTATACATCTGCAAGCGCTTTTTGTGAGACGCTGTAAAAGCATTGCTGTTTTTGTGTTCCAGGCTTATCATTCCAACCGGACTTGTGGCATTAACTTTTAAGGGCATCGCTAAAAAGGATCTCAAGCCATAATTTGTTTTTTCATTTTTTGAAAATCTGGGAATAAAATATCCATCCTTTTCAATATCATCTAACAAATATATTTGATCATTTAGTATAACTTTGCCACATAAACCCTCATCGAGCGCAAAACGTGTTCCTTCTTTTATAGAGTCTACTTGTCCAATAGATTTTTTTATTTCAGCCATTTGTTGATTATTTTTATCAACCATGGCAATAGTAAGTTTATGAGCTTCAAAAATATCAGCTAAAAACTCGATATAGTCTGATATCAAGTCCTCCGCAGAAGCTGCAGAATTTAATTTAGCCGTCAATTTCAATTTTAATTTATCTTCTTCGTTTTCTTTGCTAATATTTTTTCCTTTTACAGTATTATTAATCACAAGCTGCAGAATAAAGCTTGTCTGAATAGGTACATTTAAATCCTCTGTATTAAAAAAACCGCTTTCAGGAGCATCAAAAACAAAGAATATGGCCTGACCTTCACCTAATACGATTCTTAAGGCAAATAGTGATTGTATAGAATAATCTTCACTATAGTATGGCAATATATTCGATGGTGTCTTAATGTTGTTTTCAATCAGAATTTCTTCATTATGATTTTTAAGAAGTTTAAATAAGCTCGGAGTTTGAGGAGATTCGCTCCAACCAATACCTGATTTTACTTTTTTATAAAATAAACGAATCGAATCTTTGGGGTGTTCAATAAAAATATATCCATTACTGGGCATAAAAAAACTAAATAGAATTTCGAAATGGCTCAGGAGAACAGTATTTATCGAAAGCTCTTTATCGTTCAGTAGATGCGAAATATTATCATCTTCTATGGAATTTTTAATATTAAATTGAGCTAAGGGAGGAGGGGGGTCGGGGGTTTGTTGCTGTTCAACTGCTTCCTTGCTTTCAGAAGAAGAGGGCTCTTCCAAGAATTCTTTGAATAAAAAGTATCCAAAAGTGAAAAATATGATGATTTTAAAGATGATCCCGGCTGTTTGACCCCAAAAATCAAACGGTACAAAAAAACCAATCAGAGAAAGAGCAATTATTAGTATAAAGCGGCGCACAATATATATCCTTAAAATTTAAAAAACTTAAGAATATTCGCTTATAAAACCAAACCTTTACTTGTCCCCTGTCAACTTAATTTTTGAGTTATCAACTTCTTGCGGCTCATTTTTTAAACTGTCGGGAAGAATCTCCTTCGCGCTACTTTCGTCTGAGATTTCTTCATTATCAACAATCGCTTCCGCGGGTTGAAAACTTTCCGTTTTTGAAACAGGCGCCACTTCCTGGGGTCCTGTATTTTGTGCAGACGAACCTGGGAAAATAAAGATATATAAAACCGCGAGTGTTAAGACTCCTGAAAAGGCAATTGATAAACCTTTTGCGGAAAACCTGGTCGGTTTCTCTTCTCCCTTGTTGAGTTTTACGATTCTTTGCCGCAGTTTTGCATCAAATTCTTCAGAAACACTATAGGTTGGCAGGATTTTAAAATGGTTTTTAATTAACTGTGCTTGTTCAAATAGTTTTTTACATTCCTGATCAGATTTAAGAAATTGCTCTATTTGTTCTTTTTGTCCAATCTCAAGTGTACCCTCTATATAATCAGACAATAATTCTTTGGCTTTGTCACAATTCATCATAGGCTCGATTCCTTTAAGTTAATTAATAATGTTTTTTAAGTCTTGCTGCAATTTCAACCTTGCTCTGTTAACGCGTGATTTAACCGTTCCCAGAGGCACATTAACTATTTGGGCAATCTCTTCATAAGAAAAACCTTGTACATCACGCAACAAAATTACCTGTTTAAACTTTGCTGATAATTTATCGATCGCTTTTTGAATCTCACTATTTGTTATTACAGAGTTTGCCTGCCTGTCCGGAGTTATTCCTTTATCGGGTAATTCATAATCTTTTTCTGTATCCATAAAATTATGAATTGAAAAAAAACTTCTTCTTTTTTTCTTTCGTAATTCCGTTTTTGCCAGGTTTCCGGCAATTGTATAAATCCATGTCGAGAATTTTGCGATTTCCTTATAATAATGTTTGTTTTTATAGAGCCGTAAAAATGTCTCTTGTAAAATATCTTCCGCATCCGTTTTATCGTTGACAAACCGGAAAATAAAGTTCATTAAAGGATCTTTATAACGCTTTACAAGAAGATCATACGCATATTCATCATCTTGCTGGAATCTGGCAATTAATTGTTCATCTGTCGGTTCCGCAGTTTTTATCCCGGTTGTTCCCTGTTTTTCAATTGTCATATGTAAAACCGTCTTTTATTACATTTTTTAATTTTAATTGTTCCCTTTTCATAACGGAAAAATAAAATTATTTAATTACTATTAATTTTTGCAAATATTGTAACATATCGTTTGAATTATTGCTAAGTCCGGGATTGCCGAACTTTTAATATTTTGATCCATTTTACCCAGGATCTGGATAACCTTTTTCAAGCCCTGTAAATCAAATTTTTTCATAGTCGCAGATATTTCTCTTTTTTGAAAATCACTTATTCTGAGCGATCCCATATCAACAGGATTATTAGTATACAATAATGCTTTTTTAAAAAAGCTGAAAATTATAGACACAATCAAGTTTAAATTTTCGCCCGCATCAATAAGGTTTTTCCCTATGATGTAGCTTTTTTTGTAATTTTTATCGCCGAGGGCTTTTTGAAAAGCAAAAACGTTATATTCTTTGGACATTCCCGTAACTGCTATTATGTCATCCTCGCTAATTTCAGTATTGTCGGATTTGTATTCTGTAATTTTATTAAGTTCCTGCTCAATAGTTAATAAATTGTTTCCTGTATACTCAGACAGCATTGCTACTGCTGTGGGCGTGCTTTTTAATCCGCGGGCAATTAGCCGTTCTTTTAGCCAGCTTTCAACTTTGTATTCCGCAATTGGTTTGCAATCTACAGCAATGGACATCTCTTTAGTTTTTGAGAAAATCTTGTTTTTTCCTGTTTCCTGGCAAGACAACACCAATATGCTCGATTTTTGCGGGCTCTCAAGGTATTTAAGAAAAGGGCCGGAATCAGAAGTTTTAATTTTATTGAAATCCTTCACAATTATAATTTTATATTCCGAAAGCATTGGAAAACTGAGTGCCGCATTAACAACTTCTGAAAGAGAATTTTCCGTTCCATGCAAAATTATTCTATTTAAACTGCGCGAGGAAGGGTCATTAAACAGGACTGATGACAGTTCATCCAAAAGCAGATCATGAAAATATTTTTCTTTCCCCAATAACAGGTAGAGTGCTTTAAATTCTTTTTTCTGGAAAGATTTCAATATTTCTGAGACAGCTTTCATTATGTTACCTTGTTTTTATCAAGCCACGCGTTGAACTTATTATTTAAAATCACTCCAATAATTAAAACAATGAGCCATTGAAATAATACCGTTCCCAGGCTAAAACTTTCTGTTATATCCCAGCTGCTTTCAGGAAGCCAGGTAATGGACTGGTAAAACCACCAGCTTATCATGGCTATAAATTCGACAGGTAACAAAAAATAAAAAAGTATTTTAAATGAAATAGTAGCAAACCTTTTAAATTTTTGCGGGGCTAACCATTCATCAACGAATTTAACAACACCGGTTTTTAAAACAAGTATGGTAAAAAAGAGACCGCTTAATAATAAACCCAGACCCCAAACCCAATCCTGATTATCAAAAAACTTTATTGAAACCGCAGACGGAATTCCAAAAAATGCTGATACTGCAAAAACAATTATTACTGCTTTTTTTCTGTTAAAGCCAAAGTCCATCATGGCACGGGAAGCAAGTTCCATCATGGAAATAAGACTGGACAAAGCAGCAAAAAATAAAGAAATAAAAAATATTGTTGAGAATACCCCTGCTGCTGACATTTGTGAGAATAATTGGGGAATAGCTATAAAAGCCAGGCCCTGGTTTCCGGATGCTAAAATATTTTGGGCTGTTTCTGTTGTCAGGCTAAGAGCAAAAACAGTGGGAATAATGACCAGTCCTGCAAAAATAGAAGCCATATTATTACCAACAGCCGTAAAGAATACATTGCTTACAATGGGTTCCTCCCTCCTGGCATATATAGCATAAGTTAGAATTAAACCCCACCCTGCACCGGTAGACCAGGCTGACTGGGAAAGACCGTCTAACCATATCTTATAATCAAGTAATTTCTGCGGTTCAACTGAGAAGAAATACTGTAGACCAACATCGGCACCATTTAAGCTGATGGCTTTTGCTGCAGAGATGATCAGTAACAGATACAATAGCGGAATAATAATTTTTGAAAATCTTTCTATCCCTTTGACAATCCCCAGATAAATCAAGGCAGCTGCGCTAATCAGAGAGACAAAGTTAAAAACAAGTGGTTGCCAAAAAGACTCCACATAGGTATTCCAGTATTGCTGGTGATCAACAACCAATAATTCGCCAGAAACAGAAAGTAAGAAATATTTAAGACTCCAGCCGCACACAACAGAATAATAAAACATAATTGCGCTTGTACAAAAAACTACAAACCAACCCATCCAGGTGAACTTATTACCCATTGTTTGTCTAAAAGCAACTATTACCCCCTTGCGCAATTTTTTACCTACAGAAAACTCAACAAGCAATAGAGGAACAGACCACAAAAAAAGAAAAATCAGCCAGGGAACTAAAAAACTTCCTCCGTATTCTCCTGCCAACCTGGGAAAGCGCCAAATATTTCCTGCCCCAATTGCCATGCCAAGTGTAGCGGCGATTAACCCAAATCGGGAAGTAAATGATTCCTGTTTATGATTCATTTTTCACCTCGTCAAGGTCCAAATTATACCAATTGCCGATACTAGAAAGCAATAATAACCAAACCATTGCAGTTTTCCTTTTTTCACAATATCTAAAAGCCAGATAATCGCGTAATAGCCTGAAATAAAAGCGACAATAGTTCCCACTATATAATTTGCCATTGCTCCGGAATCAATCCCGGCGTCTATTACATCTTTTACTTTTAGAAGTACTGCTCCAAAAACCGCGGGGATAGACATTATAAAAGAAAATCGAGCTGCTTTTTCCCGGTCAATACCCTGGGCTAATCCGGCGAAAATAGTACTGCCGCTGCGCGAAATACCTGGTAAAATAGCAAAAGCTTGGGCAATTCCCATTACAAAAGTGTTCACAAAAGAAAATGGGGTTGCTTTTGATTTTAATCTGGGCGTCAGTGTCATAATAAAACCGGTAATCGCCAACATAAAATAAACAAGCAAAACATTGGCAAAAGCTTCTTCAATGAGATCTTTAAATGTTAATCCGATTAGAGCCGCTGGTATTGTGGCTACAACAATAAACATATCCCATCTCAGGTATTCTTTAAGATTCGAATCTTCTGATTTTTTAATCCATATGGCCAGCGGAGCAATAATCATTTGCGCTAACTCTTTTCTGAAAGCGACAAAAATGGATAATAGGGTTCCAAAATGAACAAATACCTCAAATGCAATTCCCTCTTCCTGAAAATTTAAAATATCAGCAAAAATTACCAGGTGTCCTGAACTTGAAATAGGCAAAAATTCCGCTAATCCCTGAACAAGTCCAAGTATTATCGCTTTTATAATATCCAAATAAAAATTCCTGTTTTTAAAAAAAATGGCCTGATTTTGTGAAAGCTATTTTAACCAAGTTCGATTTATAATTCAATGTCGATAATTCCTTTTCCGAGGAGCTCAACACTTCTTGACATTATTCAACAATCGGGCTAAATTAAAGGTTGATTTTGTTTGTATTACCGAATTTTGGCACAATTATTTTTATTTGTTGCCTTGCTCAAATTCCAGTTTTTTGAATTACTAAAATTTGGTTTGGTCATTAATGGTTGTTCCCTTTTCAGCAAAATTTTAGTTTTTGCAACCCCCGCTTGTTCATATTGCAATCTTGCAAAAAGATACTTTAAAGAGCATAAAAATAATAAAATGTTAGGTTTGAAATAAGGAGAAACAGGGTGAAAATTCAACCTCTTGATGACAGGGCTCTAATCGAAAAAATCTAAGGACGAAAGTGAGCAAAAAGTCGGGTCTGTAATTATTCCGGATACAGCTTTAAGGAAAAACCAACTATGGGTAAAGTTATTGCTGTTGGCACAGATGAAGAACTTAAGAAAAACATTAAAACAGGTGATACTATTATTTATTCCAAATATGCTGGGGATGAAATCAAAGTTGAAGGTAATGAGTATATGATTATTAAACGCAGCGATATTTTAGCAATTGTTAAATAAAATACTAAGGGGTTTTGGCACCTTTGTTATTGTCCTCTTTTTTCAATTAAAACCACTTTTGTCTGTTATTAATTTGCCTAATTTAATAACCTGTCGATGATACTGTAAGCTTTCAGGTTTTCACTTTTACAAATTTTTATATATTTTATATTTAGTCAATAATAAGAACGAACAAAAACATTCAACGTGATTAATTTTCGAACCAAAAAAAATATTACACTAAATGGCCTGTCTGTATCCAAGGGTATCGGTTTTGGCAATATTGTAGTGTATAGGACTGATTTTGATGATGTGACCGAATATCCTATCGCAAGTGAAAAATTAAAAGAGGAAATTGAGCGCTATAATAATGCAATACAAGAAGTGAATTTAATATTTGATAACAATAAAAAACGCGTGGAAAAAGAAGGTGATGCGAATAATTCTAAAATTTATGAAACCTACAATCTAATTTTAAACGATCCTTTCTTTAAAGAAGAAATTCCAACAGCAATTAAAGACAACAAAAAAAACGCTGAATTTACCATTTGCTCAAAGCTTGCCTTTTACGAAAAACACTTTGAAAACGTTGAAGATGAATATTTACGTGAACGCATATTTGATATCAGGGGTGTAAGTCGCCGCGTAATATACCATTTGCTGCAGTATGAAACTGAGGAGCAGTTTTCTCTTACGGCCGGCGATGGAGGCAATATTATTGTTGCCCGAGAGCTAACCCCCGCGGATTCGATTCATTTTCACCATAAATCCTTACAGGGATTAATAACTGAATATGGCGGTAAGACTAGTCATGCCGCTATTCTAGCGCGATCTTTGGAAGTTCCGGCCATTGTTGGAATTAAAGATCTATTGAAATTTGTACGATCAGGGTCACAAGCTATTGTTGATGGAATTGAGGGCAAATTAATCATAAATCCCGACAAAAATATTGCCAGGGAATATAGGGAAAAATTAGCCGCCTATAATCAGCAAAAAAAAGAATTAATAAAAGGACTTGATAAGCCAGCTAATCAAGTTTCAAACAGGGACATTCGATTATTCGTAAATATTAATGAACAGTCTGAAATTGAAATGGCTCATAAATATAAAGCTGCGGGAGTCGGCCTTTACAGGACGGAACTTGATTTTATAGCAAAAGAAAGATTAATAAAGGAACAGGAACAATATCTGAATTACAAACAGCTTTTATCCACCTTTGCTGATCAGGATGTTATCATTCGCGTATTAGATTTAGGTGGTGATAAATTTCTGGATTTTAACAGCAGATACAAAGAAGCTAATCCTTTTTTAGGCTGGAGATCGATTAGGATCCTGCTGCAGGAAAGAGAAGTGTTTAAAACACAGATAAAAGCTATTTTAAGGGCCTCTGCTCATGGCAAAGCGAAATTACTTTTACCAATGATTTCCAGCAGAGAAGAAATAATTGCCAGCAAAGAAATTATTAATAGTGTTAAGAAAGAACTTGATAAAGAAAAAATCAAGTTTAATAAAAATCTACCATCGACGAGACTCGACTTGCCCGACCCGGAGATCCCGTCACGCCGAGCACGAGCGCCGCCGGTCCGCGGGTAAACGGCCTGCAGGATCTGAACGGCCCTTGCGGAGTCCCCCTCGACGAAACTGATCGCTCGTGCCAGCGCGCGAACGTCACCCTCGAAGAGGCGCTCGACGATTTGCATGCAGACCCACCCCGTCTCGCGCGACGACCGTCAAAGGCTCGAGAGCAGCTCCCGCGCGATGACCAGACGCTGGATCTCGCTCGTCCCCTTCCCCGATCGTACACAGCTTGATGTCGCGGTAGTACTTCTCGGCGGGGAAGTCCTTAGCAATACGGTACTTGTTAAGGCTACAAA
>CAVRRG010000066.1:0-36431 GCA_963723365.1 Calditrichota bacterium
TGGCCTATGTTCCGGAAATTGCAAAAAGAAAAGCACCTAACAGTGCTGTTGCTGGAAAGGCCAATGTATTCATCTTTCCTGATTTAGACTCCAAATATTGGCTATAAAATTGCTCAACGACTGGCGGATGCTGAGGCAATTGGACCAATTATTCAGGGCCTGGCCAGACCTTTTAATGATCTATCCCGCGGCTGTAGCGTAGAAGATGTAATAAATACAGCATGTATATGCAGTTTAATGGCATATTGTATTATTTCTCCTGTAATTTCTAAGCCATTAAACTGCATATACATGCTGTATTTATTACATCTTCTACGCTACAGCCGCGGGATAGATCATTAAAAGGTCTGGCCAGGCCCTGAATAATTGGTCCAATTGCCTCAGCATCCGCCAGTCGTTGAGCAATTTTATAGCCAATATTTCCGGAGTCTAAATCAGGAAAGATGAATACATTGGCCTTTCCAGCAACAGCACTGTTAGGTGCTTTTCTTTTTGCAATTTCCGGAACATAGGCCGCATCGAATTGTAATTCCCCATCAATATTAAGTGCCGGATTAATCTGTTTGGCAATTGCTGTGGCTTCAATTACTTTAGTAACTGCTTCATGTTCCGCGCTGCCATTGGTGGAAAAAGACAACATGGCAATATTAGGAGAAGAGCCAACTACCTTTAAATGAGTTTTGGCAGTACTCACAGCAATGCTTGCCAATTGTTCCTCGCTGGGAACTGGTATAACCGCGCAGTCTGCGAAAGTTAATACGTTGCCATTTTTAAGAACCATAAAGAAACAGCTTGAAACAGAGCTAATACCCTCTGCCAAGCCTATAATTTGTATACCGGCACGCAAAACATCTCCTGTTGTATTTATTGAACCAGCAACTGAACCAGCGGCAATTCCCTTCCGTATCATCATTGCCCCATAGAATAGCGGATTTCGTAATGTTTTAGCCGCTGTTTTTTTATCCATTCCTTTATGTTTGCGTAATTGGTAGTATTCTTCAATAAAATCCGTATTTATTTCCTGCGTTGGATCAATTATTTCAATTACAGAGATATCAGCATTTACTTCTTTGGCGGAATTTTGAATAACAGATTTATCACCCAGCAATATGGGTTCAAGGAGTTTATTCATTTTCAAAAAATCCGCAGCAGCAATAATTCGCTTATCTTCACCTTCTGGAAATAAAACTTTTTTGGCAGATTCTTTTGTAACTTTTTCTCTTATCTCTGATATAAAACCCATACTATTTTACCTGAATTTATTAAAAAGCTTTTGGGCTACTAATTTAGTAACAAAATCATCAATATTTCCATTAAATTTTGCTACATCTTTAACAATTGTTGAGTTTAAATAAGTATATTTCTCATTTGGCATTAAAAATACCGTTGTTATCTCTTGCGATAGCTTTTTATTCATTAAAGCCATCTGAAATTCGTACTCAAAATCAGAAATTGCCCTTAATCCCCGGATGATGACTTTCGCTTTATTTTTCACGGCAAAATCCACTAACAAACCATCAAATTCGGCAATATCAACATTTGGAATCTTTATAACAGCATCTTTTATCATTTCTAATCGTTCTGCGTTTGCAAACAGAGGTTTCTTTGTTTGATTTACAGCCAGCGTTACAATAACCCTGTCGAAGATATTAACCGCGCGGTCAATAATATCAATATGCCCATTTGTAATTGGATCAAAGGTTCCGGGATAAATTGCAATTGTATTTTGCATTTATATGCTCCTCTTTTCTATAAAGGTAACCAAACTTCTTCCCATTTTCTTTTGTTTTAACACATTATAATGGACGCTCTCTAATTTAATAGGATTTGAAACCTCATGCTCTAAAACAATTAAATTTCCCGCAAAAAAGCTGTTGCTTGTTGTTAAGTCGTCAATTAGCGTTTGTAGGCGAGAAATATTAAAGGGAGGGTCAAGAATATATAATTCAACCTCCTTGTGATCATTGATAACGTATTTTTCTGCAGACAGGTTAACAATGAAATAGTGGTGGGAATCTATCCCGATATTTTTTAGATTTTTTTTTAAGACCGCAATCGAAGAAAAAGCTTTTTCTACAAAGAATACTTTTTTAGCACCCCTGCTTAGAGCTTCGATACCCAGGTTCCCGCTGCCGGAAAATATATCTGCAACTGTTTTATTCTCTTGAAAATCCTGAAGGATTCCAAAAATGTATTCTTTTACCCTATCTGTTGTTGGCCTAATCGATAAATCTTTTCCCGCTGCAAGTTTTTTTCCTTTATAGATTCCGGAAATAATCCGCATAATTTAGATAAAAAGTACTAAAATAAGCTTTAGCTGGTATTTGCTGCTCTTAAAACTCCTTTGATCTGTAGCGGATAAATTTAATTTATGTATTTTTACCTGGTTGCCGTCAGCTGCCAGGTTTTGTAGAAAAGCGCTGCAGCCATCAATAGAGCCATTCAGCGTTGCCATTATTTCGTACTTTTTGAAATTATCTTCATCACCTAAGTATTTATTCTTCAATGCTGCGACTTTTAGACCTTTGGAAGATGAGGTTTGGCTAACCCAACCTTCAAAATCAGAAACAGTTGAGAAAGAAGCTGATACTTGTCCTGCAGAGCCTGAAGAATTGTTTACTTCCAGACTGTATGTGCTTATTACCCCGCCATTTGCGCCGGGCCTTGTATCAGAAGTATTGATTTCAAAATTCCCGCTTTTTTTTAAAGCCCTTTGGGCTTTGGCAACATCACTGCGCGTGCGACCAAAAATTTTCAATAAAAAAGTGTCTCCATAATATAAAGCACTGCCGAGTTTTGCTGACCCCTGAACATTACTAACTACATCTGCTACAAACTGTACATCTGAGTTTATTTTTCCTGCAGTTCTAGACAGAAACTCTGCTTTTGCTGCCGCTTCTTGTTCTTGTTTTAATTGTTCCGGCGTTTTTATTTCCTCTTGCTGTTCAACGGCTACTTCGTCAGAATCTGAAAGAATAAAGATATCAACCAGAAAATAGATTCCTGTTAGCACCAGAATTATAATAAATGCTTTAATAAATGGGGCGTAATTAACCCCGGTTTGTTTATCATCGTCGTAGTCATCCGTATAATAGGAAGGTGTTTCTTTTTCGGGTTTCTGTTCTTCTTCAGGTTCTAAATCATCGAAATGCGGATTTTCATCCAGTTCATCCGGTGTATCCGGTTCCTTTTCCATTACTTCCTTGCTTTCTTCATCCAAATCTGGATCCAGAACATCTGTTTTGAATTCATCATCGCTTAAGGATGCAGGCTCAATATCAAAATCATCATCAATGTTGATCTCAAGTTCTTGTTCACCTTCAGGAGCTTTGGGTGTCTCTGCAGACTCTTCGTTTGCTGTATCCTTTTTTTCCTCTTCAAAAATATCATCATCATCTAATAAGTTATATTTTGCCATAATTCCCCCTCAGATATTACTGAGATTATAAAATCGCGCCCCAGGCTTCAACAAATTTAAAACTTTCCGTTGAAGATAAGTTTTCGACCAATGCATAATTTACTTTTGACGATAGTCCTTTATTTAAAGCCCCAAATGTCTCTTCATTCAGGGAGGTTCCATAAACAAATAGATCTAAAGGATTGTCAATTCTTTCTTTATCAATAAAATTTGAAATATTCTTATAACGTTCATTCACAATTTCGACAATAACTTCGTTTCTTGGCCTGGATGCCGAGTCAATTAAATCAATTTGCGACAGTAGGTATTTATCCCCACTAAAAAAATGATGTTCGAGATAGTTTTCATTAACTTTTAAAAAAACATAGTTTTTTTTTGGTTTAAATTTTTTATGATTTACTAAATAATTTTCAATTGAGAAACAATTTAGAAGTACATCAGAAATATCGACTTTATTTTGCTCAGCAATACTTTGTAAATGATTTATTACTGATTTTTTTATAGCTACTACAATAGCATATGTATAAGAATCCTTTTCCAATTCATCCAAAATAAAAACTTTATACTCTTTTAGATCACCAGACAGGGTGGTTTCCAACTCCCATTGAATCTGATTACGTTTTAAGTTTTTATCACTGTTTTGTGGAAGTATTATTCTTTTAATTTCGGCAAAGTTGAAGGGTAGGACAAATGCCAAAGATGATAATGCTATATTGTTTTCATTAATAAAATTATTAATAGATTTAGAGACAAATGAAATGTTTTCATCTGAAATAATTTGATCAATAGATTTTATTGTTGCGTAGTTAAAGTGATGTGCTGAGTGAAGCCGGTTCCCATCATCTTGTTTATTAAGATGTAATAGTTGAAAACCAATATCAGAAAAAGACAGACAGAAAGTATTGTTCATAGAATATAAAAAAAGGAGGGCTATCCCTCCTTATTTAATTAAGTTTTTATTCTTCCTCTTCCCAGCTTTTTGAATTTTTATAAATATAGCCAAAGTTTTGCAGTGATTTTTTGAAAATTCCATATACTCTGATAGACTCGCCCTGAGACGCATAAAGAAGAGTTTCTTCCAAATTAGACTGTAAAACACTTAAATTGTCAACATTGGTTGACGGGCTCATCTGTTTAATTTTTTCAGAAATTTGATCAAGCCCAATTGCTTCCAAATTAAATTTTTGTACTTCTTTTGGTAATCTTCTTTTTTCATCAAGTATTTGGTTATACTCGGTTAGATGGTCTTTAATATCTCTGCTTAAGGAGTCGATATTAGCAAACACTTGTCCATCATATACCTGCTTAAAAATGCCAACCGCATTTCTGGCATTTTCTATGTTTTGTTTAAGATCACTAAAGCTGTTGCTGGAGCGCACTGCTTCTACAAATTTTACAAGGTTGTCCGCAGCTGTATGTTCACTTCCTTTATAATATTTATTATTGACCTCTTCAATTTCCTTGTTTTTAATCGTTATATTTAAATCTCTCCTTATTACACTTTTGATAAACTTACCTTTTTCCAGAATTGAGTCCAGCGAATCTTTATACTCGAGATAATGTGGTATAAAATCCAGAGAAGATATTTGTTCTGCGAGAGGCATTAGCTTTTCTTTGATCTCTTTCACAAGAAGTGGGCTTTCAACTTTAACGTCACTGGAATCTGGGGCAACCATCAGCACATAACCTTCTCCGGAAACAGGGCATGATAAATTCTCTTCAGAGATATATAAAACCATTGAGTCTTCTGGTGAAAGTCTATACATACCAAATTTGCTTGTGATTAGAAA
The DNA here is from genome assembly GCA_963723365.1 of Calditrichota bacterium. Classification (GTDB taxonomy): domain Bacteria; phylum Calditrichota; class Calditrichia; order Calditrichales; family J004; genus CAVRRG01. The sequence continues at coordinate 5,209 of CAVRRG010000066.1, forward strand.
ATCAGCTAAGAAAGTCTGGTAAAGATTATTGAGTCTGTCCGTATCAGCAATAGCCGAGTTTATATTGTCAAGCGAGTTAAACTCTTTAACCTGGTTTATTTTATCATCAACTTTTTTAATAAAATCTTTTAATCTGTCACTAACACTTGTGTTTTTTGAGATATCAGGATCATCTTTAACAGCCACCCTAAATTCTTTTAACTGCTTAGAAACAATCGTCCACTCGTCGCTTAACTGTTCAATTTCATTATTGGAAATAAAGGAATTTATATGTTCTGTCAATGAAGCACTTTTAGAAGCAGCTGTCTGCAAAGAGTAATCGGTCATGTCCCTTTGCAATTGATATAAAGAATCTAATGAAGCGACCAGGGCCGAATAGTTTGGATAATTCACATCACTGTGAAAAATGGAAAGCTTAACTCTTAATTCATCAGCGGTTGTAAGTATTTCTTTATTAATTTTAAAATATCTTTCATTTGTAACCAGATCGGAAATAATAGCTTGTATTGTCTGATCGATTGACAAATAAGTGGCTACTAATTCATTCGAGATGAAATTATTAATGGATTTTCTTAAATCTTGAGTATACTTTACCAGTTGCTCTGTTTGATGTAAAGATGAATCCTGCTTAATTACTTTAAGCAATTCTTGACCATCAGTCGTATATTTATTTGTAAGTCGATGGTAGAGCTTTTCTGATTCATAAATACTCGTCATATCAAAATGGGATCTTTCTTGTTCAGCTTTTTCATCTTCCCAAATACTATTAGGTATTTTTATGATAAAAATTAAGAGTATTACAAGTAACCCAATAAAAACTTTAAACAGAGCGGACCCGCTTCCAGCATTGGTTGCCATTTCTCCTCCAACAACTTTAAAATGTATTTGACTAAATAAAAAAAGTGGAACTAAAAATTAAATAAATACTAAATTAATGTCAAACTTTTGAAGGTAAGGATACATTAACATAATACCAATAATTATTTACAAAAATTTATGATTGGAGAAGCCTATGCATTTCAATTTAATAAGAATAAACACTCTGTTACTTATTATTACGCTTTCAATATCAGCACAGGAGACCGAACAATCTTATTTAAACAAAGCGGATGACGCTTTTTCCAGTTTTGATCATCAAGCGGCATTAATTAATTATGAGGCGGTTTTAAGTTTAAATCCTGATAGTTATGAAGCAAGCTGGAAATTGGCCCGGTCATTTGTGGATATAGGAGAAGACTTTGAAGATGAAGATAAAAGGGCAGAGTATTACAAAAGTTCTGAGCAATACGCCAGGCAATCTGTAAAATTAAATCCAGAAGGAAGTTATGGCCATTTGTATTTGAGTATCGCTTTAGGCAGAGTTGCATTGGATGCCGGGGCAAAACAAAGAATAAAAATGTCTAAGGAAATTAAAAAAGAAGCGGATTTAGCCGTTAAACTTGATCCTGAAAATGATCTTGCCTATCACGTTCTAGGCCGTTGGAATAGAAAAATTTCTAACCTGAGCTGGATTGAGAAGGGTTTTGCAGATATCTTTTTAGGAGGTGTTCCAAAAAACGCTTCCAATGAAGAGGCTATAATTAATTTCAATAAAGCAATTAAATTAAAACCTTTATACATCAATCATTATCTGGAACTGGGCATAACATACGAAATGATGGATGATGATAAAAAAGCCATAGAAACGTTTAAAAAGTGTCTTGAGATACAGTCAGTAAATCCAAAAGACAAAAAGAGAAAATTAATCGCTCAGGAATATTTAGACGATCTAATGTAGGATTTTTTTTGGTTCAATTTTTTACAAAAAACAGTGCCAATTTTAAAGCCCTGCTGTTTATTCTTGGTTTTTTAATAATAGGGGGGACTTTTTGGTACACTCAAACTGTTGTCAACACTCTTAAGGATAAAACCACCGAATATTTATATTTTCGGATAAAACTTTTTGAATCCAATATAAATAATCCTGATTCAGATGTTGATCTTGGCTTTTTCTTTAGTGAAATAATCAGAAATGCTGACTACCCAATAATATGGACAGATTCGGAGGGTAAGCCGCAAAGCTGGTTAAATATTTCCGAGAAATTAGACAGTTCAAATATTCTCTCCAAGAAAGATTCATTATTATTGCTCACAACCCTGGCTGATATGCGGGCAGAGAATAATCCAATAGCCATTAATTACCGTGGAACAATACTTGGCTACTACTATTATGGCTTTCCTCCGGAAATACAAAAAATAAAAAATCTACCTCTGTTTACTTTCCTTTTAGGAACAGTCTTTATTTTATTTGGATATTTAGGTTTTGCTTATATAAAAAGGAGTGAAGAAAGAAATATTTGGATTGGCATGGCAAAAGAAACGGCACATCAGCTCGGTACCCCCCTAAGTTCATTATCCGGATGGTTGGAACTCATCGAATTTGACAAGAGACAAAAGGATAAAGCTATACATGAGATGAAAAATGATTTAAGCAGGTTAAAAAAAGTTGCTAACCGATTCTCAAAAATTGGTTCTGTTCCAAAATTAGAAAAAGTGAATCTGGTAAAAATTACCCAGGATGTAATAAATTATTTTGAAAACAGGCTGCCGAACATAAATAAAAAAATAACATTATCTTTTGTTCATAACAGGAGCCTGTACGCATTTTTAAATATTGATTTATTTGAGTGGGTGTTAGAGAACCTGATTAAAAATGCAATTGATTCTATAAGTAAAGACAGTGGCAATATAATTATTGAAATCAATGAAAACATAAGTCCAAAATTTATAACTCTCGATGTATCAGACAATGGTAAGGGTGTTGCCAAGCAATTTAGAAAAAACATTTTTAAACCCGGGTTTAGTACAAAAAAAAGGGGCTGGGGACTTGGTTTAAGCTTAGCGAAAAGAATTATAGAGGAATATCATGGCGGGAAATTAATTCTCCAGGCTAGCAGACTAAATGTAGGAAGTACTTTTAGAATTAGCTTAAAACGGTTAAAGTAAAAGTTCTCCATTTCTTGATTTGTTAACTTTCATTACTTATAATTGGCTTCGGAAATTTATAATGAAAGGCTGTTGTGGCAGATAATAAACAAAAAGAATTTTCATTATTAGTTAAACCTCACACAACCTCTTTGCTAAGCACTGCAAACAGAATGACACGCAACAAAAACGATGCCGAAGATTTAGTGCAAGAGACTTTTTACAAAGCATTTCGGGCTTTGAGTCAATATCAAAATAATACCAACTTCAGAGCATGGATATTCCGCATACTTGTTAATACCTACATTACAGCTTATAGAAAATCTATAAAGGCACCCCAAAAAGTAAGCTATGATGATATGGAAGATTTCACACTATACAAGAAGATTGAGCCAGCTAACCTCTCAACAGTAATTGAGAGGAACAACCTGTTAGAAAATGGTTTTGAAGATGATGTTAAATCAGCTCTTGAAAATCTGCCTTATCAATTTAGATTAGTCGTGCTTTTATGCGATGTTGAAAGTTTTTCCTACAATGAAATAGCAGAAATTATTGGTTCTCCGCTAGGTACCGTAATGTCCCGGCTTTACAGAGGAAGAAAATTATTGCAACGAATGTTATGGAATTATGCAAAAAACAGAGGATATATAAACGAAAACACAAAGTTAAAAAAATAACCTAATTCATAATCTGCAAAGACTGATCAAAAAGATAATTCCTGATTTTTAATACATCGCTAAACGTTTTCCCCAAATGATTTACATCCTGCACAGAAATTATAATCTCAATCGGCACCCAAATTTTTCCAGCCTGGCTATTTTTTAAGCTTACTGCATAACCCGATTGGATCACATCATTTTTAATAACCTTAACGCTCCATCCTACTATAAGCCATTGCGTTTTTACAATTTTAAAAACCGGTATTGTTTCGACTATTGTACCATCACTCTCCGAAGTTGCAGTAATTTTAAGACACAGACCGTTTAGCCCAAACTGGTAGGCATATTTTACAGTATCTGATTTAGATACCTTTTCAAATTTTAAGTTTACCAGATCGTTTGATTGTAAAATCTGATAGTTTTCAGAAATGCTATTATAAAATCCATTAAAATAAAATTGTCTCAAGTTGATCAATAGATCTTGAACTTTTATTTTTAGATTTTGAATATGTTGAGAATAAATATTTTTTAGGGAATCATTTAGAGCAGGAACACCCTTTTCGGACAGGAAAATTCTATTGGGTGCAAACCAAATTACCTGCAGGGGAAATATCTCGCTGTTTTTCCAATTGGTTTTAGCAAATTGTTCCGTGGCTGAGTTGGTAAGCAGGGCTGTAAAATTTTTTGTTTTTGTAGATTCTAAATAATAATATGAATTTTGCAGCTTTTCAAAAAATTGTTGTTCCTTAAATGGAACTGTTTGCCCCTGACATACAGATATGTCAAGAACAAACAGAAACATGACCAAATAAAATATTCTTAACATTCTTTTCTCTAATTACTGATGAAATTAAGTACAATACAATTTGAAAATGATCAACTAAAAATAATTGACCAAACCCAATTGCCCGAGCGCTTAAAGATAATACCTCTCAATAGTTTAAACAAATCTGTTGAAGCAATAAAAAGTTTAAGAGTACGGGGAGCCCCGGCTATAGGGATAATTGCTGCATATACGATTTTTATTGAAGTAAGAAATCAAATAAAATTGGGTCTTTTTAATCAGAATATATTCCGAAACATCTGCAGACAATTAGCAGAATCAAGACCAACAGCTGTTAATTTATTTTGGGCCATTGAACAAATGGAAGCCTGTTATAACAAATACAAAGATTTGGAGCAAACAGATCTGTTATCTCATCTGCGTCAGTGCGCTATATCGATTCATGATAGTGACAGGGAAATGTGCCAACAGATTGGTCGTTTTGGTGCTTCTATCTTTAAAGATTTCAACAATGTAATTACACATTGTAATGCAGGAATTCTTGCAACGGGTGGAAATGGGACCGCTTTATCAGTAATTTATGAGGCCTTTAAATTTAATAACAAACTCCATGTTTATGTTGATGAAACCAGGCCATTGGGGCAGGGGGCACGTTTAACATATTATGAATTGCAGAAAAATGGAATCAATTGTACCTTATTGATTGATAGTGCATCAGGGTCCTTGTTTGAAAAAAATAAAATTGATGCTGTGATAGTTGGTGCTGACCGTATCTGTCTGAATGGAGATTTTGCAAATAAAATTGGAACTTTTAATCTTGCAGTTTTGGCAAAAAATTTTAATATTCCTTTTTTTGTCGCAGCACCGTGTAGTTCGTTTGATAAAAACCTGGTATCTGGAAAAAAAATAATTATTGAACAAAGAAATAAATCTGAGATACTTACAACGTGGGGAATTAAAGGAGACTACAGAGTTTATAACCCGGCATTTGATGTTACCGAGGCAAGCTATATCACAAGTTTTATAACCGATGTTGGCATAATAAAAAAACCTTTTACAAAGAACATTAAAAAAAAATTAAAACTTAAGGAGAATTTACAATGAGAAGCTTATACAACTTAATTGTATTATTTGTTTTTTTCGCTATTGTCTTTACCTCATGCAGGCCTTCAGAATTGGAAGGTGCTTTTGTGCACTATAAAGCCCAACGTTTCGATGAGGCTTTTGTGCAAGCTGAGAAAGCTACAAAACTTTATCCACAAAATTCAGAAGCATGGTATTTATTAGGAGTGCTTTATGAAAATAAAGACAATGTACCGGAAATGGTCAAGGCTTTTGACAAATCTCTAAGTATAGACAAAGTAAAAGAAACGGATATACAAAATACGAAAATGAGCACTTTTGCTAAAAAATTCAATTCCGGAGCAGCTAACTTTAACAAGTTTGGCTCACATCCAGATCCATCTTCTGATGAAGCCATACGCTTTATGAAAAATGCCATAAAAGATTTCGATGATTCCAATTTGTGTAATCCTAGTTTTAGTGCCGTGCTTTATTCCGCGCAGGGATATACTGCTTTGGAAGAAAAAGATGCCGCACAAGAGAAATTCGATCAACTAACAAAAACGTATCCTGATTCAATACAATCATGGATAGGTGTTGGAAGATATTATTTTGACGAAAAAAAGTATGTTAAAGCTTCAGAAAGTTTCCAAAAAGCTGTTGAAATTGATGGTAATAGTCCAGAAGCATATACTTTATTAGCTCATAGTTTTGATTACCAGGATAATGATAACGGCGCAATGAAAGCATATGAGAAAGCGGTTTCTTTAAATCCTACAGATGGTGGAAGTTTTTTCAACTTAGGCAGATTATACTATAAGTTAGGAACCACGCCAGATGCTGATGAAAAAGTGAAGATTACAAACCTGGAAAAAGCAATTGAAATTTTTGGAAAGTCTATAGACATTGATCCGGAGTATCTAAGTTCCTATCAACTAAAAGGAAATGCGCAGTTACTTCTCAAAAAATATGATGGTGCAAGAATTACCCTGGAAAAAGGGGTTAGTTATTTTCCAAATGACAAGCAACTTTGGGAAGATTTGGTAATTACCTATGCCTGGTTAGGAGATAAGGATAAAGCAGAAGCTGCTAGAATAAGATCCGAAGAGTTATAAAACTACTAAAAAGCTGTTCTTAAAAAGGACAGCTTTTTTTATTTCTGGTTCGTTAAAAAGAAAGATAATGCTTCAAGCTCGATAGACATATTTTCGTTTTTAACCAATACTCCGGGGGGAACTTTCAAGCTTTTTGGGGCAAAGTTTAGAAAAGCTTTTACTCCATTTTTTACAAATATATTTGTCAGCTCCTGTGCCACTTTTGCGGGTACAGCTAAAATAACTATTTCAATATCATTTTGTAATAATACTTTATCTGCTTTGGCCACGTCATTTATAGTAATGCCACTGAATATCTGTTTTTGTTTATCCGGATCGCTGTCAAAAATAGCCTTTATGCTAAATCCTTGCTTTTTAAATTCCTGGTAATTTATCAGGGCCCGACCGATGTTACCAAAACCAACAAGGGCCACATTCCATTCTTTTTTTAGTCCTAAAATATGTGCGATCTTATCTTTTAATTCTTTACAATTATAGCCCAGGCCTCTTTTTCCAAATGTACCGAAAAATGATAAATCTTTTCTAACCTGAGCGGAAGTAATATTATTTAAATGAGCAATTTCAGAGGAAGAAATTGTTACTATATTCTCTTCTATTTGGTGTTCAAGGGTTCTAAAATATTTAGAAAGTCTTTGAATGGTTGAGTCAGAAATTTTTTTCATGTTTTTTATTCACTTTCATCCAGCTCATCTTCATCTGTTTCATTTTGAACAACAAGAGTTATATCACTTACTAAATCGTTTTCATCGAGACGAATCATTCTAACACCTTGTGTATTGCGTCCGATTATACTTACTTGTTTTACTTTTTGACGAATGACTATCCCTTTTTCAGAAATAATCATGACATCTTCGGTATCACCAACTTCAACGGCAGCTGCAATCTTTCCTGTTTTCTCTGTAACTTTCATGGCAATAATGCCGGAGCCACCTCTTCTTTGCCGTCTAAAATCTTCAATTGCAGTTCTTTTTCCATAACCTTTTTCAGAAATGATGAGCAGCGAGAGAGCAGGGTCAGCAACTGCCATGGAAATCACTTTGTCTTCTCCTTTTAGTGCAATGGCCTTTACTCCAGTTGAGTTTCTGCCCATCGACCGAACATCTTTTTCGCTAAAACGAATTGATTTCCCATTATGTGACGCTATTAAAATATCATCGTCACCAGAAGTAATTTGAGCATTGATCAATTGGTCATCCTCACGAATATTTATGGCAATAATGCCTCCCCTTCTGGGTCTGCTAAACTTGGATAACTCTGTTTTCTTTATAATACCATTGCGGGTTGCCATTGTAATAAAACCCTCTTTTTCAAAATCTCTTACGGAAACAAAAGCCCTTATCTTTTCTCCGGGTTCAATATTAATGAGGTTTATTATGGCACGGCCACGAGTTGTTTTCCCCGTCTGTGGAATTGTATATACTTTTACCCAATGACAACGGCCTCTATCGGTAAAGAACAAAATATAATCATGAGTGCTCGCCACAAAAAGATGCTCAACAAAATCCTCCTCTTTGATATTCGCTCCGGCGACCCCACGGCCACCGCGATGCTGCGTTTTATAAGCTAAAGGTGAAAATCGTTTAATAAAACCACCATGAGAAATAGTAATTACCATTTCTTCTTCTGTTATTAAATCTTCATAGGAAATTTCTTCGTAATTGTGAACTATTTCTGTTCTGCGCTCATCATTATATTTTTCAACAACGGTATCCAGCTCTTCCTTAACAATTTCAAACTGCCTGTTTGTATTGGCTAAAATTTCTTTAAAGCCCTCAATAAGTCCTAATAATTCCCGGTATTCCTGGTCTAATTTATCTCTTTCAAGTCCTGTTAACCTTTGCAGACGCATTTCCAAAATTGCTTTGGCCTGAATTTCAGAAAGTTCAAACTGAGTCATTAATTGCTCTCGTGCATCAACGGGATCTTTGGCTTTTTTGATAAGTGCAATTATTTCGTCAATGTTGTCTATCGCAATTTTAAGGCCTTCTAAAATATGCGCTCGTTTTTCAGCCTGTTCTAATTCAAATTGAGTGCGCTTTGTAATAACATCTATGCGGTGAGTGATAAAATGTTGAATAATTTCTTTAAGTGTCAGTACTTTGGGTTGTCCATTGACAAGTGCTAATAAAATTATTCCAAAAGTAGTTTGCATTTGGCTATGTTTATAAAGAAGATTTAGGATCGCTTCCGGATCGTAATCTTTTTTGATTTCGATTACGATTCTCAAACCATCACGATCGGATTCATCGCGCAGATCAGAAATTCCCTCTACTTTTTTCTCTTTAATTAACTCAACAATTTTATTAAGCAGGTTTAGTTTATTAACCTGGTAAGGTATTTCCGAAACAATAATTCTTGATTTACCATTTTTTAATTCTTCGGTTTCTGAGCGTGCCCGAACAATTACCTTTCCTCTGCCTGTTTGATATGCTCTTTTTATTTCTTCAATTCCATAAATGATACCTGCAGTTGGGAAATCCGGCCCCTTTACAAATTCCAAAAGATCCATAACACCAATTTCAGGATTATCAATGGTCGCTTTAACGGCATCAACAATTTCTTTTAAATTATGTGGCGGAATATTGGTAGCCATACCAACTGCAATACCTGTAGATCCGTTTATTAAAAGATTAGGAATTTTTGCTGGAAGCACTGTGGGCTCATCAAGGGAATCATCAAAATTTCTGGAAAATCTGACCGTTCCTTTGTCAATATCATTCAAAAGTTCTTCGGAGATTTGATCCATCCGAACTTCTGTATAACGCATAGCCGCAGGAGAGTCACCGTCAACAGAACCAAAATTTCCCTGGCCGTCTATCAGCGGATATCTAAGCGAAAAATCCTGTACCATTCGGACTATTGTATCATAAACGGCTGTATCTCCGTGCGGATGGTATTTACCTAATACTTCTCCCACGATGCGGGCACTTTTTTTATAGGGTCTGTTATAATTCATCGAAAGTTCACGCATACCATAAAGTACGCGTCTATGAACCGGTTTTAAACCATCCCTAACATCCGGCAGTGCTCGTGAAACTATTACAGACATGGAATAGTCAAGATATGACTCTTTCATTTCTTCTTCTATTAAGCGCGGGAATATTTTTTCGTTATTTTCAGCCATTTTTTAAATACCTTTATATATCGAGATTCTTAACGTACTTTGCATTTTCTTCAATAAATTTTCTTCTTGGTTCAACCTCATCTCCCATCAATGTTGTAAAAATATGATCGGCATTAGCCATGCTTTCAACCGATACCTGCAAGATTGATCTGTGTTCAGGATTCATTGTTGTTTGCCACAACTGTTCAGGATTCATTTCACCAAGACCTTTGTAGCGTTGCAGAGTTATTTTTTTCCTGGCATCAATATCAATCAAATTAACTAAACTATCCTTTTCTTTTTCAGTGTATGCATACTCTTCTTTCTTGCCATTTTTAATTTTATATAACGGAGGTTGAGCGATATACATTTTCCCCTGGATAATTAATTCTGGCATATACCTGTAAAAAAAGGTCAAAAGAAGTGTTCTGATGTGCGACCCGTCCACGTCTGCATCCGTCATAAGAATTATTTTATGATAACGTAATTTGGAAAGATCAAAATCTTCAGATCCTATACCGGTACCTAGAGCCATTATAATGGTTTTAATTTCATCATTGTTTAAAAGTTTATCTAAACGTGCTTTTTCAACATTGAGAATTTTACCTTTTAACGGAAGTATCGCCTGAAAAGATCTGTCTCTGCCCTGTTTAGCCGATCCTCCTGCGGAATCTCCCTCCACAAGATAAATTTCGCATTCTTCCGGATCATTATTAGAACAGTCTGCTAATTTCCCCGGAAGTGAATTACTTTCAAGAGCACTTTTTCTGCGTGTTAATTCCCGCGCATTTCTTGCGGCTTCCCTGGCCCGCGAGGCCTGAATGCACTTTTCAATTACTTTCTTAGCATAACTGGGATTTTCTTCTAAAAAATCATTAAGTTTTTCGTTAAGAAGAGATTCAACTGCTCCTCTTACTTCAGAATTGCCCAGTTTAGTTTTTGTCTGTCCTTCAAATTGCGGCTCTGCAACTTTTACAGAAACTACAGCCGTTAGTCCTTCGCGCACATCCTCACCTGATAAACCGCCTTTTTCTGATTTAAGGAAACCACCCTTCTGCGCGTATGAATTAAGTGATCTTGTAAGTGCCGATTTGAATCCGAATAAGTGAGTACCACCCTCAACAGTATTTACATTATTGCAATATGTTAAAACAGTTTCTGTATAAGATGAATTGTATTGCAGAGAAATTTCAATTGGAATTTCATCCCGTATCCCTTCAAGATAAATAGGAGGTTTAATAATAGGCGTTCTTCCTTCGTCGAGATATTCTACAAATTCCTGAAGACCGCCTTCATACATATATTTTTCTTCTTTTGAATCTCTTTCATCAAAAATTTCTATTTTAAGACCTTTATTCAAAAAAGCCAGTTCCTTTAAACGCCTTGTCAAAATATCAAAATGATAGACCGTATCGGGAAAGACATTTTTATCGGCTAAAAATTGAACTTTTGTTCCCCGTTTATCCGATTTTCCAGCAATTATAACTTCCGATGTTGGAATTCCCCTTTCATAGGATTGCGTATATATATTTCCATTACGATATATTTCAACCTTGCACCATTCAGAGAGAGCGTTAACTACTGAAGCACCCACACCATGCAATCCTCCCGAAACCTTGTAGGAAGATTTATCAAACTTACCGCCAGCGTGCAGTACAGTCATAATAATTTCCACAGCTGGTTTTTTCTCTACAGGATGAATATCGATGGGAATCCCTCGACCATCATCTTCAACGGAAATAGAATTATCATTTCCAATTTTCACTTTAATTAGTGAGGCGTGGCCGGCAAGCGCCTCATCAATACTGTTATCTACAATTTCATAAACAAGGTGATGAAGACCTCTGATAGTAACATCACCAATATACATAGCGGGTCTTTTGCGAACAGCCTCCAGGCCTTTTAAAACCTGAATATTCTCAGCGGTATAATCTTTTTGCGACATAGTGTCCTTATATAATTTCTATATTTTTAATAGCAACGTTTCTAAACGTATTTTTTATTTTTATACTCAATGTATCTTTATTTAACAGAAACTCCTTTTTCCAGATGATATTCTCAATTTTTAGAAAAAGAGTGCCTGATTTAGAATCAAACTTGATTGGATCTGAGTGCGAAGCAATTGTTTTGTCAAAACTTTTCCATCCTTTTTTTATCTCTTCTAAATAATGTAAATGTGCTAAATCATTTTTCTCTAAGACTTTTGTTAAGACAGAATTTAAGCTTCTAAATTTTCTTTTATTAGTGGATTGCATGATCGTAGAGATGGAAATACTTTTTATTACCCAATTCTAAGTTTTTAAATTTATTAATTTCTGTTGTCGTTATAAATGTCTGTCCCTGGTTTTTAATAAGATCAATTAAATTATTAATCCTTTTATTATCCAATTCTCCAAAAATATCGTCAAACAAACATAGAGGCCTTTTTTTAGAAATTTCTTTTATGTAATCAGCCTCAACCATTTTTAATGCTAATAAGAATGATTTATTCTCTCCCTGGGAGCCATGAGATTTAAAAGGAAAATCATTTATAAGAAAATCAAGATCATCTTTGTGAGGACCGATTAAACTAACATTTCTCCTTATTTCATTCATAATTGAAGTTTCCAAAGTCTGTGAAAATAACTCTTTAACTTCCTTGATTGATGATTCCGCATTTATTTTGGGAACTGTAGAGATATATTTTATCTGAATTCTTTCATTTTTTTTCGAGATATCAACATATTTTAATGAAATATACTTCTTTGAAAACTCAATAAATTTTACCCGTTGCTGCAACACCTCAGATCCATATGAGACCAGTTGTTTATTCCATACTGCTAATTCTTCTCTATCAATGGTTTTATCTGAGTTGAGAAGTTTATTCTTCTGAGAAACTGATTGTTTATAATTACGAAGGTTATGCAAATACCCCGGGTATAGTTGAGAAAGAAGAACATCTAAAAATTTCCTTCTGTATGCAGGCACTCCATATGTTAATTCTAAATCATCAAGGGACAACAATATTAATGGAAACATCCCTACTAATTCAGAAAAGAGCTTAACTTTATTAGAATTGATAAACGCATGCTTACCTTCAGTACCGGAAAAATATATTCTTAAATTGGTAACAGAGTCATTTTGGTCTATAAAATTTCCAGTCACTTCAAAAAAATCAGACTCCGATCTTTTTACAATAGAATCCTTGCTGACCCTAAAACTTTTTGTTAAAGATAGATAGTGTATTGCTTCTAATAAAGATGTCTTTCCCTGACCATTTAAGCCGTATATAATATTTAAATCGTTGTTAAATTCTATTTCTAGTTTATCGAAAATCCTAACATTTTTTACACGTATATCTTTTAAAAACATTTAGTTAATTCTAACAGGCATTATCAGCATAACAATGTTCATTGAACCTTTTTCGTTTTTATCCGGAAAAACCAGCGCCGGACCATCAGCATCATTTGTTGTAAATTTTACTTTTTCGCTATCAATATGTCTTAAAATATCTATTAAATAATTGGCATTATAGGCTATTTCAATATTCTCATTATCATAGATACAAGGAATATTTTCATTTGCCTCACCACCAAAGTCGATATCCTGGGCAGAAACATTCATTGAGTCTTTTGATAATTTTATCTTTACCTGTGAGGTAATAGGATTCGAAAATAAGGCGACGCGTTTCACAGAAGAGATGAAATTTGTGCGGTCGATAACCAGCTCTTTGGTGAATTCTGCTGGAATTACCCTATCGTAATCCGGATAGGGTTCGTTTATTATTCTTGAATATATTTTTGTTTCTGGCATTTCAAATAAGACATGGTTTTCGCTTAATGTAATTTGTTGACTTCCTGATTCAGGAAGATTTCTTGCTACAAAGTTTAAAGCTTTTGTTGGTATAATTAAGTCACGGGTAAAACCTTTACCTTTAAAGTCTGTATTAATAATTTTAACAAGTCTATGTCCATCTGTTGCTACCATCCTGTATTCATTTTCCATGACTTGACACAGAACGCCTGTAAGGGCCGGTCTAAAGTGATCGGTAGAACAGGCAAAAATTGTTTTTTCAATCATCGTTTTCAAAGATACATTTTCTATTGACACTTTTAATTCAGAATCAATATTAGGAACGGACGGATATTCTGTCTTGCTTTCTCCAGAGAGCTTATACTCACCAAGACTTGATGATAATAGAATTTTATTATTATCATCTGAATTAAAGCCTATTTCAGTTTCAGGAAGTTCACGGATAATATCTAAAAGCAACTTACCAGGAACCGTTATTTCACCTTCAAGGGAAACATCACAATCAGTCCATGCAATTTGAGTTATTTCAAGATCCGTTGCAGTAATAAAGAGTTTATTATCACTGGTAGTTATCAGTACATTATAAAGTATTTCTACAGTAGATTTAGAGGGTATTACGTTTATAACTTTTTGCAGTGCTTTAAAGAAATTGTCTCTGGAAATGTTAAATTTCATCAGTCCTCCATACGGTATAGGTATAACAAGCAAAATTAACGAAATACTACTATAATATCAAGCAATGAAAGGGTACTTTTTTCTTTATTTTTTTTATAACTATTATATTAACTATATAATAAATATATAGTAGTTAGTAGTAAGAGCTGTGGATTTGTGGAAACCCGTTTTATGGCGTTGCTCTATAAGGTTTTGTTCCAAAAAACAGCTGTGGAAAATATGCCGGAAATAAATCATTTTTCAACGCTATTCAAAGTTTAGATTAACAGGATGTTTAAAAACACGATATTTGAACAAGTTGTTAACATCAATAGATTATATCCCTAAGTTATTGTATTTAAATAACTTGCAGTCTTTTTATATTAAGAATCCCAAGTAAATGCTGTGGAAAACTTTGATGGAAACAATATTTGGAAATATATATGGATTATTATTACATTACTCTTCTATTTTTAATATGGAGGAAGAATGAAAAGAACCTATCAGCCAAGCAACAGAAAAAGAAAAAATAAACATGGCTTCAGGGAAAGAATGAGCACAAAAAACGGACGCTCCATCTTAGCCAGGAGAAGAGCAAAAGGAAGATCAAAACTTACCGTGAGTGATGAATATATCAAAACAGCTTAACTATATATCTTTAAACAGTAAGAAAGAAATAGCTAAAGTTTTTAAGAATGGAAAGAAAGTAAAATCTGAAATAGGCCCTGTTTACTTGTTTAACGAATCAAAGAGCAGGAATATTAAGTTCGCAGTATTAATAAAACGAGATGTTGGAAAGGCCTGTTACAGAAATTATATAAAAAGAATAATTAGGTTCTACATTCGCACAAATGAAACCCTGTTTGAAAATTTCAACAGGGTTGTTTTTTTATATAACTATACAAAGAAAAAAATTGACTATTCGGTTTTAAAAAACAACTACGACAAAAGTTTTAACAAATAACAGGTTTTAAAATGGACAAGAAATCGCTGTTAGCGATGTTATTGATAGCTGTAATATTAATATCGATGCCCTATTACCAGGAATATTTTTTAGGTGTTGAGCCGTCTAAAGAACCTGTTCCTGATAAAAGTGTTCAGGGTGTTCAAGGCGTTGAGCAAGAGAACGTTATTGAAGACACAAAAGCTGTCGAAAAAAGTGTTACAACTGAAAATTTTGATTTAAAAGAAGCAACAAGCGCGTTGACCAATTATAATGTCATAGGAGATTCTGTTGAAAAAATAATTGAGATTGAAACGGATAAGTATCTTCTTAAAATATCTAATAAAGGTGGCGGAAGCCTAAAGAGCTTTATTCTTAAGGATTATATAAAAGATGATTCCAGTTATGTAAATATGATTTCCCAGGAATTGCAAAATGATATCGCATTATCATTTCAGGAACTAGAGGGTTCATTTGTTGATACCAGAAGTTTTATTTATAAGTCTTCATTTACAAATAATCTTATTAGGCTATCGGCTAACGAAGAAAAAGTACTGGAATACACTTTGGATTATAATGGAACACAAATACGTAAGAAATTCGTTTTTGTAAATGACGCCTACCATATTGATTTAAACATCTCTTTTTCAACTAAAGCTCTTCTGCTAAATAATAATTATCAGCTTAATTGGTTTAATGGACTTCCCTCAACAGAATCATATGTAGAAGATGATAGCGAATATAGCCAGGCCTTTGTTTATATGGCTGATGACTTAGAAGGATTTAATATTGATGAAGAGGGAACATCAGAACTGGTTACATTTTCGGGAAAGGCTGACTGGCTTGCTGTAAGAACAAAATACTTTATTGCCAGCATTTCGAATTTGGATGCTGATGTTTCGGAAGGCGTGTTTTTTCAAGCACTGGGAATTCAGCATGAAAACTATTTGCAGAAACTTTTTGATATGGGTTTTTTTGCAAAATATCAATCCGGCAAATCTGATAATTATAGAATATATATTGGCCCGCTAGACCATAATGAACTGGGTAAATACGATAACAATTTGGAAGAACTCATTATGAATAACAGCGGGTATGAAAAATTTTTCAGACCTTTTAGCCGCTACCTAATAATGCCGTTATTGGAATTTTTCCATTCCTTTATCCCTAACTGGGGTATAGTGATTATCGTTTTTACTATTTTTATCAAACTGATTTTATATCCTGTGACAAAGAAAAGTCATCAGGCTACAAAGAAAATGCAGACGCTGCAGCCAAAAATGCAGGAAATTAAGGAAAAGTATAAAAATGATCAGCAACGCCTAAATAAAGAGATGATGGCTTTATACAAAGTTCATGGCTCTCCTTTAAGCGGTTGCTTACCAATGCTCCTGCAAATGCCTTTGTTATTTGCACTATTCATTGTATTCAGATCAACAATACAATTAAGAGGCGCATCTTTTATCCCGGGCTGGGTGGACGATTTATCACGAACAGATACAATTTTTACACTTCCTTATGATATTTCTATCCCAATGTATGGGTCTGATTTTAATGTGCTTCCTATCCTTATGGCCCTGACAATGTTTTTCCAAACGAAAATGACGATGAAAGATCCCAAACAAAAAGCTATGGTTTATATAATGCCAGTTTTTATGCTGTTGTTATTTAACAGGTTTCCCTCCGGTTTAAACCTCTATTACTCGTTGTTTAATCTGTTGACGATCATTCAACAAAAGTTTATTTCTACTGATAAAAAGGAGGAACCGAAAAAGCCGGTTCCCAAAGCGAAAGCAAAGAAGAAGAGACGTTAAAACTAACAGCCCCATTCTTTGGGGCTTTTTTTATGGAAAAAAACGCCACAATAATTTCAACAATTACTCCAACGGTTGGAGGGAGTGTCTGTTTAATCAGAATTTCGGGACCAGATGCAATAACTCTAACAAACAAATACTTTCCGCGGCTAAACCTGGCAGAAAAAAAAGGTGGCCAGCACTTTTTTGGTAAGTTGCTTAATGATGAAAAAAGGGTACTTGATGAGGTTGTTCTAAATGTTTTTAAAAACCCTAACTCTTTTAGCGGTGAAGATGTTGTTGAAATAAGTTGCCACAGCAATATTTTTATTATTGAAGATGTGCTTAACCTTTTTCTAAACAATGGCTGCCGCATGGCAGAAGCAGGGGAGTTCTCACGAAGAGCTTTTCTAAACGGTAAAATGGATCTGGCACAGGCTGAGGCGATTGCCGACTTAATCGCCTCAAAATCAAAATCAGGTGTAAATAATTCCCTAAACATTCTAGGTGGAGTTCTATCAACAAAAATAAACAATCTGAAGTCAAAGTTAATTGATATTGCCTCTCTTCTGGAACTGGAATTGGATTTTAGTGAAGAGGATTTGGAAATAATTCCGCGAGATAAGTATCTGCTTGTCATAGATGAAGCGTTGCATGAGGTGACAAAACTTGTTAACTCCTTTGCAAAAGGTCGGGATTACCAGAAAGGTATTGAGATACTGATAACTGGAAAACCGAATGTGGGCAAATCCAGTTTAATGAATGCCATGCTTCAAAAAGATAGAGTTATTGTATCTGCCACACCGGGGACTACAAGAGATTTAATACATGAAGATATAATTCTTATAGACACTCTTGTTCGATTTATTGATACTGCGGGGATTAGGCTCTCCGAAGACCAAATTGAAAAGGAAGGTGTTTCCAGGGCCAAAGCCTTAAGAGACTCCGCGCAATTAATTTTATTTATTGTTGATGTTTCAGCTAAGGACTTTGATGAAGATCAAAAGCTTTTAGAAGATCTTCTTCCGAAAGAAAAAGAAAAACTCATATTAATTGCTAATAAGATTGATAAAAAGATAAATTCCGTTACTGAGAAGTATTTATCCAAACTGGATTTGGAAAGTGTATATATTTCAGCAAAGCAAGAAAAAAATATTGACGGTCTGCAGGAAGTAATTCATAGCAGAATAAAAACAAGTGAAAAGAGTACTGCGGAAGATGTAGTTCTCTCCAATGTGCGGCACCATGAAATATTAAGAAAAGTTAAGGAGTTATTGCTTAACAACAGGAAGTCTTTTGAGGCCAAAGAAGGATTTGAATTTATTGCTGCGGACTTAAGATTAACGATTGCTGCGCTTTCAGAAATTACCGGAGAAGTTACAACCGATGACATATTAAATAACATCTTTGCAAATTTCTGTATAGGAAAGTAATAGTGTTTCACGTGGAACAAAAGTATGAAAAAATGTGATATTATCATTGTCGGTGCTGGCCATGCCGGAATAGAGGCGGCCATCATATCGGCAAAAATGGGTTTTGAAACAATATTAGTGACCCTGGATAGTTCAAAAATAGGCTTGATGTCCTGCAATCCTGCAATAGGAGGTCTGGCCAAAGGGCAACTTGTGCGTGAAGTTGATGCTTTGGGTGGAGCTATGGGAAAAATAATAGACAAGGCAGGGATCCATTTTAAAATGCTAAACATGTCAAAAGGTCCGGCGGTCCAGTCACCAAGAGCCCAGGCCGATAGAAATATGTACGCCCATTGTGCCAAACAGGAAATTGCTCAAGAAAAAAACATTTCGATTGTTGAAGATATGGCAGTGGAAATTATTGTAAAAAACAATAAAACCCAGGGAGTCCTACTGGCTTCACAAGAACAGATTCTTGCCGATGCTGTGATTCTGACGGCAGGCACCTTCCTGAACGGCATCATTCACATGGGAAGGCAAAAACTGCAAGCGGGAAGAGCAGGGGACCTGCCGGCAAAAGGAATAACAGAATCTCTGCAAAGCCTTGGATTTAGATCGGGACGTTTGAAAACGGGCACGCCACCGCGAATTCACAAAGATTTCATTGACTATTCACAAATTGAAGAACAGAAACCCGATGAAAAACCAACAGCATTCTCTTTCTCTACGGAAAAGATTATCCGTGATCAGATAAGTTGTCAGATTGCCTATACCAACGAGAAAACGCATGCTGTTCTGCGTGAGGGATTTGATGATTCGCCAATGTTCGCCGGCAGAATAAAAGGACTTGGTCCGCGCTATTGTCCCTCCATTGAGGACAAAATTGATAGATTTGCCGACAAATCAAGACACCAGCTTTTTCTTGAACCCGAAGGCTATAATAATAATGAGGTATATGTAAATGGTTTTTCTACCAGCTTACCGGGGCCTGTTCAGGAACGGGCAATAAAAACAGTAAAGGGATTAGAAAAGGCCAAAATAATAAGACTTGGCTATGCAGTTGAATATGATTTTTTCCCGCCGGATCAATTGAGTAACACACTTGAAACGAAGCAAGTACAGGGACTTTATTTTGCAGGACAAATTAATGGAACATCTGGATATGAAGAGGCAGCGGCGCAGGGCTTGATGGCAGGAATTAATGCTGGATTGAAACTGAAAAAACAAGCGCCTTTTATTCTAAAAAGATCGGAAGCGTACATTGGTGTTTTGATTGATGATCTGATAAATAAAATACATGAAGAGCCTTACAGAATGTTTACTTCGCGCGCGGAGTTCAGGCTGATGCTAAGACATGATAATGCTGATCTTAGGCTAATGGATTATGGCAAGAGTTTTGGTTTAATTGATAAAAAAACGTATGAAAAGTTTAATGATCGTAAAACACAAATAGAAAATATTCGATCAAAGTATTTAAATAAAAAGGTGACCCCCAAAACATTCAATGCTTATTATAAAGGTAATAGCTCGCCTATAACTCAGGATTTAGATATAAAAACAATTTTGAAAAGACCGGAAGTAAATCTAAGAGATTTGATAACCCTGGTTGGGGAAACCAACGGCTATCAGAAGAGCTCCATTTTAGAAGTAGAATATCAGGTTAAATACCAGGGCTATCTTGATAGGCAGCAATCGTTAATCGATAAATTTCTAAAAAATGAAGAGAAAGCTTTTCCAGAAAACATAAATTATCAAACTATAACAGCCCTCTCCAGTGAAGCCAGAGAAAAGCTGCAGATAATAAAACCAAGAAATCTTGGTCAGGCCTCAAGAATTAGTGGAGTACGATCAGCAGATCTTTCCGTATTAATGATTTATCTTGAAAAGTATAAAAGGGAAAACGTTTCACGTGGAACAAGCTGACAATTTCAATCAACTTTTCGCTTTTTTAGAGTCTGAAGGAATTGGATTATCTTCTCTCCAGCAAAACAAACTGCTTATTTATCACAAGGCCCTGGTCAGTTATGCAGCAAAACATAATATTATTTCTAAAAAAGATATAGCACACATTGTCGGTAAGCACTTCATTAGTTCTTTTTATTTTGTTAAGGAAATTGGAAAATCTATAAATCAGCAAAATCAAATTCTAGATTTAGGAAGCGGCGCCGGTTTTCCAGGAATAATTCTGGCTATCTGTTTTGCAGATAATAGGGTCACAATGGTTGATAGTACTCGCAAGAAAGCATTATTCTTAAAAAGAGTCATTGAAGAAATTGAAGTGGAAGCTGTTATTATAAACGATAGAATTGAAAACTATTTAAAAAGAACCGATCAAAAATTTGATTTCATTACTGCCCGGGCGCTTGCATCGATTAATACGCTGGTTGAATTGACAAGACCTTTATTAAATGAGAGTGTTCTTCATACTATTAAGGGAGATGACTTTTTATTCGAAATTTATAAAAGAGAAAAGGAAATTAAAATCACGCCTGTTGAAATTAATCAGAGTTGGAGAAAGTATACAGAATATTTGAACAATAAGGTTTATCTTACTATCAGTTCTTCGTAACAATATTTTTCTTCAATTTTAAAGTTATAAAAACCAAAAGAAATAATTTATAGCTGCGTTAAGTAGCTGTTTATATTGGGTTTATGGCAAGAAAAGGAATGCCTTGGCTGTTTTAGAAAAAGAGAATCGCTTAAAAAAAGAATTATCACTGCTTCATATTTATACAATTGCCACGGGTGCTACAATTGCCAGCGGTTTTTTCCTTCTTCCGGGGTTGGCCTTCGCCCAAACCGGACCATCAATGGTCCTTAGTTATTTGATTGCCACTATTCCTGTAATACCCGCCTTATTTAGTAAGGCCGAGCTATCAACGGCAATGCCGCGCGCTGGAGGTGTTTATTTTTTCCTCGATAGAAGCATGGGCCCCCTTATGGGAACCATTGGTGGAATTGGTACCTGGCTTGCATTGATTTTAAAGACAGCTTTCGCTTTGGTTGGAATAGGCTCATATCTTGGTTTGTTTTTCCCTGAAATATCTATGCTCCCCCTGGCAATTGGCTTTGCCATTATTTTTGGCATAATTAATTTGCTTGGAGTAAAAAAGAGTGGTGGATTTCAAACCTGGCTTGTATTTGGGCTTTTACTTCTTTTGTCCTGGTTTTATATTATTGGCATTCCGGAAATTGATTATTCAAGACTAAAACCCGTTTTTAGCGGTAAATATAGTTCAGTTATTGAAACCGCAGGCCTTGTTTATGTTAGCTACGTTGGCTTATCAAAAATTGCGAGTGTTTCCGAAGAGGTTAAAAATCCGGAAAGAACCTTGCCCTTATCCATGTTCCTGGCTCTGGGAACGGCGGTCATAGTGTATACACTGGGTACCATTGTAATGATCGGAGTAATACCAGATGCCGATTTAATAAACAATTTGACGCCTGTTGCATCAGCAGCAAAAATTCTTGTTGGCGACTGGGGAGCCGTTTTAATGACAATTGCAGCTGTTTTAGCTTTTTTGTCTGTTGCCAATGTAGGTATTTTAAGTGCTTCTCGTTATCCCCTGGCTATGAGCAGGGATCACTTATTGCCATCTGTTTTTAGATCGTTAACCAAAAATCAAAGCCCTAAGAATTCCATATATGTAACAGTGTTATTGATAATAATTGTTTTAGTCTCTTTTGATATAACAAAAATAGCTAAACTTGCGGGTGCATTTCAGCTAATACTTTTCTCTTTATGCTCATTAGCAGTTATTGTGATGCGGGAAAGCAAGATTGATTCATATGACCCCGGATTCAGATCTCCTTTTTATCCATGGATGCAGATTCTTGGAATTATTAGTCCCTTTTGGCTAATTGTTGAAATGGGCTGGTTAGCCATAATATTTTCCATAGGACTTCTGCTTACAGGAGTTTTTTGGTATCATTACTATGGAAAAGAGAGAGTTATCAGGGATGGTGCAATTTATCATATGTTTGCCCGCCTGGGTGAAAGAAGGTTTGAAGGATTAGACTCAGAACTAAGGGGCATACTTAAGGAAAAGGGATTACGGGATAAGGATCCCTTTGATGCTGTAGTTGCCAGCTCTTCAATTATTGATGTGCAGGAAAAAATTGATTTTGAAGAAATAGTTAAGAAAGCGGCGCAAAGGTTCGCCAGAATATTAAAAAAAGATATTGAAATGATTAAAAAGGCTTTCTTAGATGGAACCCTGGTAGGAGCGACACCTGTTTCAAATCATACAGCATTACCCCATATGCGCTTGCCGGATATTAATAATACTGAAATGGTTATGATAAGATCAAAACATGGAGTAATTGTTAATATTGATGATGCACTGTCTCCGATTGTATTTCCTAAAGAAAAAATTTATGCCTTCTTTTTCCTGATTAGTCCTGAAGATAATCCGGGTCAACACCTACGAATTTTAGCACAAATCGCCAGCCATGTTGATGATAATCGCTTTATCAAAAGGTGGTTGGCAGCCTCAAACGAGCAGGAATTAAAAGAACTTCTCCTAAGAGACGATAGGTATATACGACTGCATTTAAGACAGAATTCAAAGTCTGCTTCCCTTGCTGGTGTAGCAATTAGAGATTTAAACCTGCCAGAGGGTTGTCTAATCGCACTAATTCATAGATCTGGCGAGATAATGGTTCCTCACGGAAATGTTGTGTTAAAATTAAATGATCATCTTACCATTATTGGCTATCCCGAGGGAATACAAGAATTATATGATCACTATGATATTGTCAGGTAATTCATTCATTTTATCGGTTTTGTTATTTAGGATTATCAAAATCGAGTCTTTTTCAAACAGATAGCTTAAGCATTAGAAATCAAGGTTGTTCTTGATTAGAAATAAAAATCTGCTTAAATTCTCAGTTCTTTAAATTAAAACGATTTTAAATGGCCGATTTGCTTTTTGATGAAATAGATAGTTGCTCCGTTGTTGTTGCACCGGAAAGAAGCAAAAGGCCAAAAGATGAGTTTGATTCGAAATATGAAGCACAAATAGATTGTCCGTTTTGTCCAGGCAATGAAACCCTTACACCTCCCGAGAGCTTTTATATTGGGGACTCTTCTCAAAACTGGACCATTAGAACATTCCCAAACAAATATCCGGCGTTTGTTAAAGATAATGCGAACACATATTTGTCTGGAATACAGGAAGTCATTGTTGAAACAAACATTCATAACCAGGAACCGGGTCAGTTTAGCGTAGATCAATTAAAGAACATATTAGATACATATAAAAACAGAATAGAATATTTTAGTCGTGAGCATAAAGCAAAGTATGTTTTAGTTTTTAAAAATCATGGTAAACATGCGGGAGCGACTTTAGAACATCCACATGCTCAAATTGTTGCTCTATATTCTGTTCCACAAAAAGTTGTGCAGAGAAATAAAAAACTAGAGGAGTATTTCTTAAATAATAAAAAATGTTATTATTGCCATCTGGCAAAAAAATCAAACCTCGTTGTTGAAAACAATTCGTTTTCCTGTGTTATGCCAAATAATGCTAAATTTTCATACGAATGTTTGATCTTTCCCAAAAGGCACGAAGCATATTATGAACATACTTCTTATAGCAATTTTGATGATTTAGCTGAAATAATTTTAAAACTTGAAAAAGCAATTAATTCATTGTTAGAATTTCCATCATTTAATCTTATTTTAAATAATGGTGTATATGTTGATTCTTTAAACAGGCGATCTTTTCATTGGCATTTTCAATTTATTCCCAGAGTAACATATCTTGCTGGGTTTGAGTTTGCTACTGGTATGTTTATCCGTCAGGTTGACCATAAAAAAGCCGCTAAACAGTTAAAAGAATTGATTCTAAGAAACTAAGAGGATATATGAATCAATACAAAGTGTTATACCTTGCATCAGAAGTAACTCCTTTTGCCCGCGCAGGTGGACTAGGAGATGTGACAGGGGCCCTTCCCAAAGCTCTTAAAAATCTGAACCAGGAAATTCGCATTATAATGCCCAAATACAAATTTATTAATGAAAGAAAATATGTGCTTAGGGAGGTTATCAGACTGCGTGAAATACCGGTAACTGTAAATGGACGCACAGAAATAGCAAATGTGAAATCGGCATTTGTACCGGAAAGTAAAGTTCAGGTTTATTTTATAGAAATCGCAGATTTTTTCTCCAAGCCCGGGCTGTATAATGACCCTCAAACGAATGAACAATATGATGATAATGCTGAGCGCTTTGCTTTTTTTGCAAAGGCAGCCATGGAAACATTAAAAACGCTCTCCTGGCAGCCCAATGTGATTCACTGCAATGATTGGCAAACAGCATACGTGCCTGTTTATTTAAAAACAATTTATCAGGGAGATGAATTTTTTAAGGGAATAAAAACAGTTTATACACTGCACAATCTTACTAACCAGGGATCTTTTGATAAATCTGTGGCAGAAAAAATTGATTTTGATGAAAATGAAGTAAAAGAAGACGGTATGTTTGGTAAGGATAACAAACTTAATCTTACAAAAGCAGCGATATATTTCTCAGACTTTATTACTACGGTATCGGAAAATTACGCAAATGAGATCATAAAAAACGACGAAATCGGATATTCCTTTGGTCAGCTCCTGCATGATAAAGGTGAAAATTTTGAGGGAATTCTAAATGGCGTTGACTATGATATTTGGTCCCCCGATAAAGACAAAACGATTCCAGCACAGTATTCAATCGAAGACCTCAGCGGAAAAGAAGAGAACAAGAAAGCACTTCTAATGAGATTAGGCCTTGATTATGTCGAGGGAGAGCCTGTTTTGGCCGTTGTTTCCAAGCTTACTGCACAAAAAGGACTCGACCTGATTTTAGAAGCGATACCAAAATTAATGGAAATGAATGTTAAGCTGTGCATTGTAGGAACAGGAGATCCTAAAATTACAGAAGACTTAATGGATGCCCAAAAAAAATATGCTGGTAAAATAAGCATAAATATTACCTATGACGAAAATATGGCCCATCTGTTTGAGGCGGGATCAGATATTTTCCTCATGCCTTCCAGGTATGAACCATGCGGATTAAACCAGATCTATAGTCTGCGATATGGCACAATACCTGTAGTTTCCCCAATTGGCGGCTTATTAGATACAGTAGAAGATTTTGATCCCAAAACAAATGAGGGAACGGGATTTGTGATGGAAAGTCTTACATCCAAGAGCCTTCTGAGCGCAATCGGAAAAGCCATTAAGCTTTATAAAGAAAAGGAAAAATGGCAAGATTTACAAAAGCGTATTATGCAGGAGGACTTTTCCTGGGAAATATCAGCTAAAAGATACCTTGATATTTACAACAGAATGGTTGGCTAAGGCTAGATATGAACAAAGCTGTCTTCCTGGACAGGGACGGAACAATAAACGAAGAACAAGGCTACGTAAATCATTTTTCCAGATTTAAATTGTTTGACTATTCTTTACCGGCAATTAAAATTTTAAATGATCTTGGCTATAAAGTTTTTATTGTAACAAATCAATCAGGCCTGGCACGAGGATATTTTAATGAATCTTTGTTAAAAAAAATTCATAATGATTTGTTAAAAAAAGCAGATAAAGAAAATGCCAGGATTGAGAAAATTTACTATTGCCCGCACCATTTAGACGGTGCAATTAAAAAATATACAATAGACTGTGATTGCAGAAAACCAAAACCGGGAATGATATTAAAAGCAGAAAAAGAATTTAACATATCTTTGAGTGAATCATACCTAATTGGGGACAGATATAAAGATATTCAATTAGCGCATTCAATAGAATTAAAATCAATATTAGTTATGACGGGCTATGGATTAGGCGAATTTACGTATCAAAAGAAAAAATGGCTGAAAAATCCTGATTTTACCTGTGATAATTTATTAAAAGCTGCTCACATTATTTCAAAAAATGAACTTCAGACAAACAATTGAGTTTTAGCGTGAAAAAGATAAAGGAAATTATAATACTGTGAGAACTGCTATTTTGCTTAAAAAGACAATACTGTTATCAACTGTAATTCTGCTGATTAATTCTTGTCATGATGTGGATTATAACTCGGAACCCAATTCGGAAGTTGACTTAAAAGAAAGATATGGAGATTTTTTTATTGATACTTTATGGGCTATTTCCGACTCAATGGTAAAAAAAGACGATTTCCCGACCTATTTTTACTCCAAACTATCAGCTGGGAAATATGGTGGCGCCAACGTTGGATTTATTGTAAAGTTCTTTGAATATGGCCTTTATCTGGACACATTAAACGCGATTGATTCAGCGTTCATACAATTTACAACACAAAACACCTTTGGGCCTGATGTTGACGAAGAGATGTCTCTGGAGATGTATAAGTATACATCGACCCTGGTAAATGATTCTATAAATGTGTCTGATTACTGGAGAAATCCAACATCGGAAAATATGGAGTATCTCGATTTAGTTACATTTAATACACAGGATTCTGCAAAAACCTATATTGAAGTTCCAGTTGAATTATTCGAAGAATGGAGAACTGACGAGGAGAATGGTGGTTTATTCTTTCAAATGGGCGAATCTGATGATGGCGGAATTCTTGAATTAGGATCCAGCTTTTTATCAATTGCCCAGCAACCCCGTTTAATTTTTTATAGAAACATTATTGATACAACAAATAATGCTGATACTCTGATCACAGTTTCCGACACAATGTTCACAGTTATAAACGGGACTGTTTTTAATTATGACGAAACAGCAGGAACGGCCTTAAGCCGCCAGGAAGAAGAAATTTTTGTTTCCAGCGGTGTCACATATAATTCATTACTCAAATTTGATTTTAATTCACTCCCGGACAAAGCTATTTTTTATAGTGCAGATCTTGTTTTAACAGTTGATGAATCAAATGAATTTGATAATCCATCTTCTACCTCGAAACTACTTATCCTGGCGGTAGAATCGATAGACAATCAGGATTTCAGTTATCTTCCCAGCAACAGCTATTTATTAGATATCAACGAAACGGGACTTACAGCTTTTAACGGCACAACAAACAGAAGCTTTGCAGGTGAAATGCTGCATGGGATAAAAAATGATTTTTTTGGTAATGAATGGTTGGAACTCGCCCCCCAAAATGCAGCCAGAGAATTCTCAGTGAAGAAATTCTATGGAGCAAAAGCAGCAGGAGAGTTAGCTCCAAGGATAATTGTAAAACATTTTAATACCGATTTAGAAGGAAACTAGAATTGAAATACATACTACTAGCTCTTTTAACATCATTTGTTTCTTTGCAAGCGGGCACGCGTTTTGGTTTTCAGGCTATTACTTTTGGAAACATAAACAGCCAGTATTCTGCTGCAGGAAGCGGAAGATCTTATGAAATTGCACATTCAGATTCATTGCAACTTAATTTTAAAAATCCTGCGACCTGGACAACTATTACAAGAACAACATTGTCCATAAATAGTAATTATACAGCATTTTTTTCTGAAAATAATATCGAGAAAAGCTATACTAATAATTCTTCTTTTGAAGGAGCCTACATTGGAATTCCTTTATTTAAAAGAACATTAAACTTTGGCTTAGGCTTGCAACCGTTTACTTCAATAAACCAAAAGATCACAACTGAATTAGATGGTCCCCAAGAAGTTGTGCAGCAAGAATTATTGATTAACGGTGGACTAAGCAAGATTAACTTCAATCTGGCATATAAAATAAATGATAACACTTCAGCTGGTCTGGGGTATGAATATACGTTTGGCAGAATTGATGAGAAGGTTTCTTTTTCGGAGAACACAACCAACCTTTTTAATTTAAACTATGAAAAACGGGTAAGAGCAGGGGGGCTGGTTTTAAGTTTGTTTTCTAACGCAGTTCCAAATCTTAATCTGGGCCTTGTGGTTAAACCAACGCTCAAAGGAACATTCATAACGGCAGGTTCAACAGTTAGTGTCGCTGCTAATGAAGAAGTAGAAAAAAAGATGAGTATTCCTACTGAAATTAATTTTGGTGCAGAATACAGAATGTCAGAAAGTTACTATACGGGAGTTGATATATTATATCAAGGCTGGAAAGAGGGTTTTAAAATCGCAAACAATAAAGTAGACGGGTATAGCAATTTTTACTATTTTGGTGTTGGACTGGAAAGAAAAGGCAGTTCCCGGCAGTTTATTAATTATCTTGATCAACTGGATTTTAGAACAGGAGTATTTTACAAAAATCTTGCTCAGACAAATGAATTTAAAGATGTCACTGAAATTGGTTTTTCATTTGGGCTGACCTTACCGATTCAAAGGTTCAGATCAAAAATTGATTTAGCCGGATTCATTTCAAAAAGAGGAGATTTGAAGACAAACGGACTCCAGGAAACAATTGTGGGTATGAAGTTTTCCATTAGCGCTAACGAACTTTGGTTTGTAAATTTAGAAGATTAATAAAGGGTGGTTATATTATGAAAAATATACTTATTAAGCTTTTGGCCTTCTTTTTAATAGTAACATTCTCCTATGCTCAGGAAGATGATGATATGTTTTTGGATGACATTGGGGAAAAGAACGACATTGAGTGTATTCCTGAAGATTTATCAGTTGTTTTTGATTCATTAACTGGATCAATAACTGATCAAATGGAGGTAGCGAAACTATATAGCTTTGGAAGTGAATATCATAAGAATAAAAACTATAAAGATGCAATGCACTTATTATGGAAAGTGTATCTAAATGATAACGGCAAAAGGGCTAATTTGGCCATAGGGAAAATTGCAGAAAGTTATGTTAATCTGGGATTTGTTGATAGCTCTTTAATTGCCTGTTATAAAGGTTTTGAAAAGTTTCCGGATAATCAAAAATTACATTATTGGGCAGGATATATTCAAGACAAATTAGGAAGATCGGCATGCGCAATTCCTCATTATGAAGCGCTCGTAGAAAAAAACGGAAAAAATGTATCCTACTTAAACACGCTAGCCTTTTTGTATTATAAGGAAGGGGATTGCCGTTCAATTGAAATGCAGCGCAGGGCAATTGAAATAGAACCTTCAAATCCCAAACTACAGGAGGCTTTGGCTAATTATATGTCGGCATGCGGTGAAAGTCCGCGACTAGCTTACAAGGATGCCTGGGATAAAGATAACACAAATTTTAGAGCGGGCAGACAATATGCGGAAGCGTCAATTGATGAAGGATTTTATCAAGATGCTGTTGAACCCTTATCAAAAATTATAAGTGCCGAGCCAACTGCCGAAGATTACAAATTGCGGGCAGGTGCATATGAAAATCTTTCAAAAAATTATGATGCTATTAATGATCTAAACGAATGGTTGAAACTTGAACCAAACAACGCTGACATTATGCTTTCTATCGCGGTTAATTATACCGCGGTTAGTAAATTTAGCTCAGCCAATAGCTGGATTGCTAAAGCAATAAGGAAAAAACCAAGTTATGGAAAGCCATATATAGTCAGAGGCGAAATGTATGAAGCAATGGTAAGTCATTGCCAGCAAGGGCAAGTTAAACTGGAAGATAAAATAGTTTACGAAGAAGCAATGTTTATTTATGAAAAAGCTAAGAAAGATCCGGGGTTTAAGGCTATTGCAAACACAAAAATTAATAATCTGAAGCCCTTTATTCGTTTACCAGAGCAAATTTTTATGGAACCCAATGCGCAGGTTGTTAATAGTTGTTACGATTTTTTGGTTGGTAAAAAAGGTGTAAAAAATTAATAATGAAACTTGCTATTGGATCAGATCATGCCGGCTACCTGCTTAAAGAAAATATAAAAGAGTATTTAAGTGAAAATGATATTGAGTTTACTGATTTTGGCACCTTCAAGGAAGAATCATCAGACTATCCTGAATATGCCTATAAGGTTGGAAATGCCATTATAGGCCATGAAGCGGATATGGGCATCTTGATCTGTGGAACAGGGATGGGCATGTGCATTTCAGCAAATAAAATTAAAGGAATTCGTGCCGCTGTTGTCTATAGTCAACAAACCGCTGAATTAAGCCGCCTACATAATAATACAAACGTCATTTGCTTCGGCTCCCGCACGTTAAAAGATACTGAAGCGATTGCACTTTTAAAAACCTGGTTAAACACATCTTTTGAAGGTGGGCGTCATGAGGACCGTTTAAATCTTATTAATAAATTAACAGGATTATAGAGCCAGTGACACACTATTTGCAGAAACAGGACCCTCAAATATTTAAATCTATTGAATTAGAAATAGATCGCCAGAATAATACGATAGAATTGATCGCCTCGGAAAATTTTGTTTCAAAAGCGGTGCTAGAGGCTGCGGGAACGGTTTTAACAAATAAGTATGCTGAGGGTTATCCTGGTAAAAGATATTACGGCGGTTGCGAATTTGTGGATATTGCCGAGGATATCGCACGCGATCGTGCCAAAGAGTTATTCAGTTGCGAATATGCAAATGTTCAGCCACACTCAGGGTCACAGGCCAATATGGCTGTTTACTTTGCGTATCTAAAGCCTGGAGCCACCATTCTTGGAATGGATCTTTCCCACGGCGGACACTTAACTCATGGATCACCTGTAAACTTTTCAGGAAGATTATATAACTTTGTTTCATATGGTGTTAATGAAGAAACAGGGTTTATTGATATGGACGTTGTTGCAAAATTAGCGAAAGATAATAATCCTGAAATGATCGTTGTTGGAGCAAGCGCCTACTCCAGACATTACGATTTCGAAAAATTTAAAGAAATAGCGGATTCCGTAAAAGCTATTCTGTTTTGTGATATGGCACATCCTGCGGGACTTATAGCAGCAGGACTGCATCCAAGCCCAATTCCATATTGCGATGTGGTAACAACCACAACTCATAAAACGCTGCGGGGTCCACGTGGTGGAATGATATTAATGGGCAAAGATTATGATAATAAAATGGGAATTGTTGCTCCAAAATCGGGGCGCGTAAAAAAAATGTCTGAATTATTGGATAGCC
>CAVRRG010000067.1:0-10165 GCA_963723365.1 Calditrichota bacterium
CCATTTCAATCTGCATTCTTTTTCCACGTCCATAACCTTGTTGTCTGCGGCTTAGTTCATGGTTAACCCGGTCCAGGTCAATTTTAATATTGGCGGGTAAGCCTTCAATTATACATGTTAGTCCCGGTCCGTGTGATTCCCCTGCTGTTATATACCTGATCATAATTCCTTTTTGACTTTAAAAACGAGATATGAATTTAATAAAGAATAGATTTTAAGTTTTATTTTTTTTAAAAAGAGAAGTAAATAATTAAGAATAACGGAATTACTAACGCAATAGTTTTACTTTTTCTAATAAGGCGTCAACCAATTCATCTGTTGTGGCCTTACCCCCCATATCCGGTGTCAGATGTTTCTTCTCCGACAGAAATAAAACAATGGCTGCTTCAACACGCTCAGCTTCCTTTTCCAGTTGCATATGTCGGAGCATCATGGTTGCAGAGAGGATGGTAGCAAGCGGATTGGCCACACCTTTACCGGCAATATCCGGAGCACTGCCATGTACTGATTCAAAAACAGCAACTTTCTCACCAATATTGGCACCCGGTACAACACCTAAGCCGCCAACTAAACCAGCGGCCAGATCAGAAATGATATCACCATATAAATTACCAAGGACCACAACATCAAATTGTTCAGGATGCATTACCATCTGCATGGCACAGTTATCCACAATTATTTCTGAATAACTAATTTCAGGATATTTTCCTGCAACTTTCCTTACACATTCCAGAAAAAGTCCATCACTTTTTTTCATGATATTAGCTTTGTGGACTGCATGAACTGCGTGCCGGCCTTTTTGTTTGGCCCATTGAAAAGCTGCCAGGGCAATTCTGGTTGAGGCTTTTTCTGTAATAATTTTTAAACTTTGTGTAACGCCCGGCGCAATTTCGTATTCCATTCCTGCATAAAGATCTTCGGTATTTTCACGGAAAATTATCAGGTCTATCGGATTGCTATGAAAAGATAATCCCAGGGCAGAACGCACAGGACGCACATTAGCATACATGTCCAGAGCTTTTCTTAATGCTACGTTCACAGATGCGTGACCGCCGCCAATTGGAGTGGTTAAAGGTCCTTTTAGAGCTAATTTATTTTTTTTAATCGACTTAATCGTTTCTTCCGGTAAAGTTGAACCATACTTTTCAACAGCACCGGAACCAGCATCCATAATTTCCCAATCTATAACCACACCGGCGGCGGCTATCACTTTCCTTGCGGCAGAAGTTACTTCCGGTCCAATGCCATCACCAGGAATTAATGTTATGTTAAACACTTTTTCTTTTGCTGCCATGTTTTAAGCACCCTAATTATTGATCTTAACAGATTAATTTACATAAATCCATTGATAAATTACACTTATAGTGACACCAATTAAAAAGTACAGTTATTGTTAAAAAAAATTTTCAAAACAATATATGTGAATTAAAATCGATTCTTCATTAAATTGCGCGGAAGTTAAACACAAGGATCCTAAAATTGAAAGTTATTGAACATCTGAATAAAGCGAATAAACAATTCATCAGTTTTGAAATTATCCCGCCCAAAAGAGGCGGCAACATCCAGAGCCTGTTAGCTTTGATCGATGACCTGGCTAAATACAATCCACCATTTATTGATATAACAAGCCACTCAGCAGAAGTTGTTTATAAAGAGACAGAAGATGGCATAAAAAAAAGGACCAAACGCAAAAGACCCGGCACACTTGGGATTTGTGCCTTAATTCAAAAAAAATATAACATCGATGCTGTCCCGCATATTTTATGTAACGGTTTTACGAGGGAAGAAACGGAAGATTTAATAATAGACCTGAGCTATCTTGAAATTGAAAATTTGTTTGCGGTCAGAGGTGATGGAAAAGCCAAAGAAGTTTCTAATGGCAAAACAATAAATAAGTATGCCAGTAATTTGGTTGGCCAAATAATGGATATGAACAATGGTAAATATTTGGATGAAGATCTGGAAGCCCTGCCCTCAGACTTCTGCATTGGTGTCGCCGGGTATCCTGAAAAACATTTTGAAGCACCCAACCTGGATGTTGATATAAAATATATTAAAGAAAAGATTGACAATGGTGCTTCATATATCGTAACGCAAATGTTTTATGATAATTCCAAATTTTTTGAATTCAGGCAAAAATGCATAGATGCCGGTATTGATGTGCCTATTATTCCGGGCATCAAAATAATAACTTCAAAAAACCAATTGAATACGTTACCTAAGAACTTTTATATCGATTTGCCAGCAGAGCTTACCCAAAGAATTATGGAGGATAAAGATAATAAAATTACGGAAATTGGTGTGGACTGGGCTTATAAACAAAGTACAGAATTATTAGAAAAAGGAGTGCCATCAATTCATTTTTATGTAATGCAGAGTTCCAGACCAATAAACATGCTGATGAAAAAATTAAAGATATAAAACAGATTATCCAAAATTTTATTCGTAACTTATGTAACAAATTAATACGCTCGTCGTCTTAATTTTCAAACTACCAAATATCTCACATTATAATCCATTTG
This sequence comes from Calditrichota bacterium, assembly GCA_963723365.1. Taxonomy (GTDB): domain Bacteria; phylum Calditrichota; class Calditrichia; order Calditrichales; family J004; genus CAVRRG01. The sequence continues at coordinate 2,523 of CAVRRG010000067.1, forward strand.
TAGGAGGAAAAATGAAAAGTAATATTGCTATTACTGTCTTGCTCATTGCTCTCTTTTGCGGCGGACTATGGGCACAGGGGAAAATACTTCCCTACCCCATTCAGCAGCATAAATTGAGCAATGGGCTTAACGTGGTCACTGTGGAATTTGACAGCCCGGGAATAGCGTCGTTTTATATTGTTGTTCGAGTTGGCGCACGCAATGAAGTTGAAAAAGGCGTTACCGGTTTCGCCCATTTCTTTGAGCATATGATGTTCCGTGGAACAGACAAATACCCAAAAGATAAATATGCGGCCGTTTTAAAGTCCACAGGTGCAGCCGAAAATGCTAATACATCACAGGATAGAACAGAATATCACGTTACAGGTAATGCTGAAAAACTTGATCTTCTTTTCGAGTTGCAGTCAGACCGCTTTATGAATCTTAATTATTCGGAGCATGACTTTAAGACAGAAGCAGGCGCTGTGAAAGGCGAATACACAAAAAACTATGCCAATCCTTATCAACAGATTTATGAAAAATATAAGGAAGTTGCTTTCGATAAGCATACCTATAAGCACACAACTATGGGCTTTTTTGAAGATATTGTTGATATGCCAAACCAATATAAATATTCGCTGGAATTCTTTAAAAGATATTACAGACCAGAATACTGCACCATAATAGTTGTCGGCGATGTAAGCGCCAAAAAAGTAAATAAACTGGCAGAGAAATATTTTGGAAAATGGCAAAGAGGTTCATATATCTCGGAAGTACCCGTTGAACCAAAACAAACGGCAACACGATTTGCCCACCTTAAAAATGGCTCCATTCCACCATATTTGTCACTGCATTACAAGGGACCGGCATTTAGTGCTGATAAAATTGATATGCCGGCATTAGATGTTTTATCTTCTATTGTCTTCTCCAATACTTCGGACTTATATAAAAAACTAGTATTAGAGGAGCGTAAGGCACGGTTTATCGGCGGCGGTGCTTTTGATTCCCGCGATCCCAACGTGTTTAGCATACAGGCATCGTTAGTAAATAAATCCGATATGCAATATGTAAAAGACGAGATTGAAAAAGCTATTGAAAATGTCAGGAAAAACGGCGTTGATAAAACAGTTTTAGCAAATACAAAATCTAATTTAAAATACAGTTATGCGATGGGAATCGATACCCCGGACAATATTGCCGGTTCTTTAAGCCATTATGTGCAATTAACGGGCGATCCTGAGTCATTAAACAAATTATATGCATTATATGATAAAGTAACCGAAGCGGATGTTAAAATGGTTGCTAATAAATATTTTATAGCAGATGCATTGACCATAGCTACTATTAGCGAAGATGATGAAGGAGGCGTAAAGTGAAAAACATTATCAAAAAATACCTAATTATTTTGCTTTTCCTGGGAAGTGGATCACTGTTATTTTCCCAGGAAGTAGTAGAATTAAAAATGCCCAACTCAACCAAGGTTGTGGTAAAAATAACCTTTAAGAATGGCTCCATTTGTGATCCAAAAGGTAAAGAAGGGTTAACAACCGCAACAGCCGCAATGATGACACAGGGTGCAGTTGGTGATAAAAGTTACAGTGAAATTCAGGATATGCTTTATCCCTGGGCTGCAGAATATGGAGCTAATGTTGATAAAGAAGTTACAACATTCACTTTCCAGGTTCCGGCAGATTTTTCCAAGGAATTTTATCCTTTAATCAGGGATGTCCTGCTAAAACCTGCTTTTGACGAGAATGATTTCAAACGCATTATGATAAATCAGCAAAATTTTGTTGATCAGACAATACGTGCCTCATCGGATGAGGAATATAGTAAAAAAGCGCTTGAAGACTTTCTTTTTCGGGGTACCAATTACCAGCATATGGATCAGGGGAAATCTGCGAGCGTAAAATCTATTACACTTGATGACATTAAAAGTCACTATAAAAAATATTTCACAAAAAACAATGTCCTGATAGGCGTTGCAGGTAATTATTCAAATAATTTCCTGAAGAATCTAAAAAGTGATGTTTCCATGATGCCGGATACAAAACCTGCTATTCCTAAAGCTGGTAAAGCAAATATTGCAAAGGGAATCGAAGTTGAAATTATAGCAAAAGATGGTGCCTTTGGTTCAGCAATATTTAGCGGAGCACCTCTGGCTATCACCAGGGCAGATGATGATTTTGCGGCATTAATGGTAGCCAACTCCTGGATGGGTGAGCATCGTAAATCCTATTCCAGGCTTTATCAAAAAATTCGTGAAGCGCGTTCTATGAATTATGGCGACTATTCCTATATTGAATGGTATGAAAACGGTGGTAGTTACCAGTTACCGCCATCGGGTGTGCCCCGCTCTTCCAATTATTTTTCAATCTGGATAAGACCGGTACAAATAGCAAAACAGCTAAAGGGGCAATATCCGGAACTAGCTAATATAACAATAGGTCATGCTCATTTTGCCCTGCGCATGGCGATACGCGAGTTTGACCTGCTTATCAAAAATGGAATGACTAAAGAGCAATTTGAAGAAACACGTACATTTTTACGAAGTTATATTAAACTTTATGCTCAATCACCGGCAGCACAATTGGGCTGGTTGATGGATTCCAAATTTTATGGTCGTGTTAATTATCTGGCTGAACTGGATGAATTATTATCTAAAGTTACTTTGGCTGATGTGAACAAAGCGCTTCGCAAATACTGGCAAACAGAAAATATGTTTATCACTATTGTTACTGATGTAAGCGAAGCAGAAGCCCTGGCAAAGAGTCTAAAAGAAAACACACCATCGCCAATGAGTTATTCAAACCTGGTAAAATCAGGATTACCAAAAGATATATTGGAAGAAGACGATAAGGTAGCTAATTATAAATTAAATGTTAAATCGGTTACCATTGTAAATTCTGCAGACACTTTTAAATAACTTATTTTTGAGTATATTTAGCCCGTGCCGAGCACGGGCTTTTTTTATTTTGCGGAGTAGTATAGATGCCAAAATTAGTTGAGACCCCTAGGATCATAGAGTCAGCTGGCAACAAACCAAAAGTAATTGAAGAATTCATCGGTTTAGTAAATAGCGGACACAAAAAAGTCAGTATTGCCAGGATGAAATCTCCACAGGGCTGGATTGAACCGGGACAAACCCCGCAATTTGAGGAGATAACTATTGTCTTAAAGGGTATGCTTAAAGTAGAGTCAGGAAGCAGTTTTATTGAAGTAAAAGCCGGACAAGCAATCATTACCTATCCGGGTGAGTGGGTTCGCTACAGTACTCCTGACGAGGGAGGTGCAGAGTACATGGCTATATGCATGCCTGCTTTTTCTCCACAAACAGTACACCGTGATAAAAAATAGAATTTTATACTATTTTAGTTCCATTTTAATAATAGACTTTATAAAACCAGCATCATAACAATTATTGTGGGGAGAGATATGAAATCTTTTTTTCTTTTAATTTTAACTTTCTCAATCTTAACATTCTGCACATCGAATTTAAATGATCAAGAAGCAGAAAACCTTATCAACAAAGATGAAATTCTTAACGATGTTCTTGTTCTATCCGCAGATAATATGGAGGGACGTGCACCGGGAACTGCCGGCGAAAACAAAGCTGCCCTCTACATACAATCTAAATTTGAAGCAAACGGTCTACAGCCTGTTAATGGAAGCTATTTTCAAAAATTCAACCTGGTGGGCACAAAAAAAAATGCGGAGAAATCCAGTCTTAAAATTACGCGAAATGGAAAAGAATTAGCGTATACATCAGATAAAACATTAACCTATTGGTCATCTTCGCAAAAACAAACCGTTGATATAAAAGATGCCTCACTTCTGTTTGTGGGCTATGGTGTTGAAGCGCCTGAACATAAATGGGATGATTTTAAAGGGGTTAATGTTGCAGGCAAAGTTCTGCTCTTTTTAAACAACGATCCCCCTGTAATTGAAAATAACGTTGAATTATTCAAGGGTGAAGCACGAACTTATTATGGACGCTGGACTTATAAGTTTGAACAGGCCATGAAAAAAGGTGCTGCTGGTGCTATTATGATCCACACAACACCTTCTGCCAGTTATGGTTTTAGTGTAATTGGCAATAGCGGAAGCAAAGAACAATTCGCAATTGATCTGGCCGGCAGTGGATATCAGGTAGATTTATTATCCTGGATGGATGAAGCAACTTCAAACGAAATTGCAAAAGCCATGGGCACAAACCTGCAAGGCTTGTTTGAAATGGGTAAAAAAAGAGATTTTAAACCAATAGACACTGGATATAAAGTTACTGCACATATAGAAACTGCTATCCGCAAGGTAGAAACCAAAAATGTAATGGGAATTCTTCCAGGATCCGATCCCCTTTTAAAAGAACAGGTTATCGTTTTCTCGGCCCATTATGATCATCTTGGCGTTGTCGAAAACCTTGAAGGTGATGATAAAATTTATAATGGGGCCTGGGATAATGCCCTTGGAACTTCCTGTCTTATAAATATGTCCAAAGCTTTTATCTCCCTCAGGGAAAAACCTAAGCGCTCTCTGCTCTTTTTGGCCTGTGCTGCTGAAGAAAGCGGTTCTCTGGGTAGCCGCTGGTTTGCTAACAATCCGCCTTTTAAACAAAACAGAATGGTTGCTAATTTTAACATTGATATGCCGCAGATTTTTGGTATTACTTCCGACATATCAGTCATTGGCCTGAACATGAGCTCTTTAGGTCAAACCTTGAATAATGTAATAAAGGGCTTTACAATTGCAGACTCCAGCGGTGCAACTCAGCCCGTAATTGCCTTGGGGGATCAAAATCCCAATGCCGGCAGTTTTTACAGGTCAGACCAGGTAAATTTCGCCAAAATTGGAGTGCCAGCATTATATTTAAATCCAGGTAAAAAGTATATATCAGCAATCTCAGTGGACCCGCAGGAATATAAAAAAACGCATTATCACCAGGTCGAAGACGAAGTGAATGATGCCTGGAATCTTGATGGCTGTGAAAGAGATATGAAAATTATTTTCCGTACAGCCCTAACTGTGGCCAATGAAAGTGACATGCCACGCTGGAACGCGGGTAACGAGTTTGAGGAAGAATGGCGTATACTGCATGGTATGAAAGATTAACATCTTTGATGATTCGTGGATTACTATACTTTTAGAAGAATGAAAATTAAGGTTTGGATCATTCTCCAGCTGCTGCTAATTGTGCCATTAAGCGCGTTTCAAAATAATCAGGACCCCAAAAACGGAGCTGCTGCAGAACAAGAATTAGAGCTGCCGCTGCAGGCAGCTTTTTTTTACTTAAATGACAACTATATCGCAACATGGTGGCCGGACTATAATGATCAGTATTTTGGAGCCGATGATTTTTTAACTGTCTCCTTCTTGTCGCGTCTATACTGGAACGACTGGAAACTCTCAGTAAATTACTCTGCGGTCACTTTACGCAAATTCAATCTCCGATATGACCTGCTTTCATCAACCTTAACAAAAAAAATTAGCTACAGTAATTATAATATCTATGGTGGCGTGGGTATTATATATAAGGGAAATTTAGGCGGCCAGGACATCCAAAATGGGGTCCACAAATTAGGTAATGTTAAGCTGGTTGAGATGCCTTATTCGACACAATCCGGTTTAGCATACATCATTCAATTTATGGCCGAAACAATATCTACTGCGCACCTTATTGAAAAAGATAGATTTCTGCCTTTTATTGAAATACGGATTTTAAATAAATACATTCCTTCGCGCTATACTGCAGGGATTAGATACCAATGGCTTTTTTATAAACTATTTCAAATCGAGCTGCTGACAGCCTACAGGGGATATTTAAATTCTGAAAAAGAGTTCAGCTCGATGGTCAGACCGGGATTTATGCATGCCATTGATTTAAAAATAAATTTTTACAGAAATTATTTTATTGATGTGGGGTTTTCCGTAGTGCCAACGAAAAATATTTTAAGTGACACCATTTATTCGCCCTATAAAAATGATTTTCTTCCGCAGGCCTGGATATCTTTTAGTTGGGATACACAATGGCTTAGCCTGCTGGAACACCTGGACTATTAATTAAAAAACAAAATTATAATTGTAATCAAATTTAAAACTGATTAACCACCTGAATTCATAATCCTCATAATCTTCAAAGGTCCTGCCAATCCAAAGCGGAAAATCGAGGCTTATTTCATCAATCGCCAATATATAATTTAAATTATAAAAATCACTGTATGAAATGGTTACGCCTGCTGATTTCACAAATTCTTTGAAATCCGGTATTTTATGCTGCCAGACTGCTCCCATATCTATAAATAAAGAATTATCAAATACATCTAATTGATATATTCCTGTCATATTAAAAATATTTGGAAAAGTGAAATCGATACTGCTCACCAGAATATTATTATCAATAACATAGGGTGTTATAGGATTAATTAAGGAGACTCCACGAACCCTGGCATTTCTGTTCATATAGAGATTGCCGTTTCTTTTCCATTGCACGGGTAAAGTCCCGCGGGACCTGTAATAGGGTTCATTAAACTCCTCCACACCATTGGCACCCGCCAGATTAAACCTTTCCTGAATAGGTGTAGCAGTGGAAGCTGCCCCTGCTGATAAATTAAAATCAAAAATATAATCTGAATATTGGCTGTTATAAGTCTGTTTAAAATCGATTCTGGCCATACTAAAATTGCTGCTGCTGCCGGCCAATGCGTTTTTTAATCGCAGCACAAATGCGCTGTATTTCCGAACTTTGGAAACAGTATAGTTCATACCATAGCTGATTGAATTAATTGTTCCTGCCTGCCACGGATAATCCGTATAGCGCTTGTCAAATAATGAATAATGATCAATTTTTAAAGTATGCAAACCGCTTCCAGGCTTACGTGTTCTAATTTCTAAATTAGCTCCCTGCCTGCCATCGATACTATACATTTTACTGTAAATGGCTGATTGATTTAGCCAGCGCAGTGGCGTGCGGTGAAGAAAGGAATAATCTAAATTAGAAGTATTGGTTTTATACCAAACTTTAAAATCAATGAGATGGTCACTGCCCAAATATCCGCCATAATTAGCTAAACCAATTTTAATTTTGTCAATATCATTATAAAAAATGCCGGGCCAGGTTTCCCAAAGATATTTGTCCAGGGGAGATGCTCTTGACTGTCTGTCCAGGAAGTGAAAATCCATTTTGGGAATCAAACGACTGTTATTATTTAATTTGTTTATGTCGGTTAAAGCATTAAAAGGATCAATTATTATTTCGTCTACCTCCGCGCTCAGTATAATATCTTCTGAATACGTTTTAAGGCTAAAATGCCACTCTCTCAGATAATTCCGCTCCGGGGAGCGTTTTGAAAAATGATCAATGGGTATGTGGTATAAAACAGAATCGCCATTTGCCAGGATAAACATTATATCAACCGGCATATGAATATCAGCAAGATTTTCAATTTCGAAATGGACAATATATTCATTTTTGGATTAGGCAGGATCATCATTGGGATGCATGTCGAAGTAACCAAGAGGTGCATGACATTGCATGCATCTAAAAGGCAATGCCTGTGACAGGTCGTCGGGAGATGTAGACATGCTTCGTGTGGGAGAGTCAATCAATGGTTGCGATTCAAGAGATGGCATTGACTCATTTTCTGCTGGTGATGGCATCGAATCATTTT
>CAVRRG010000068.1:0-30314 GCA_963723365.1 Calditrichota bacterium
GTAGTGGCTTTAACAGTTGCATCCTTTGGAATACTCTTCCTTCTTCTTGCGAAACCTATCAATAAGTTGGCTACCGGAATTAAATAATTCATTAAGCGCCCTTGTTTTAAAGGGCGCTTTTTTTTGATTATGTTTACATTTTCTTTTCGCGCATCATTAACTATTTTTCTGTTTTTCATTTCATTTAGTTTTTCACAACCTTCAAAAACAGATTACTTAATTGGCTATGGTGGCCTAACCATTGCAACAGCCAGCGAGTTGCTAAAAGAGCACATTGGTCCAGATTCAGCCAGTTGGGTTGAACCAAATAGTTTTGATCTCTTTTTTAGAAATTCGCTTAAATGGGAAGATAAGAATCTTGCTTACGCAGAATTAATCAGTGATGTAATCGCCAAAGGCATATTTGTACCCAGTATTTTTTGGACTCCATTATTAAACGATTATGCCTACAATGCCCAGTTATTACTAAATATTCAGGTTCTGGCAGCCACAGGGCTTATGGTTAACGCTACCAAATTTCTGGTTTCCCGGCAGCGCCCTTACTCCTATTTTAAAACTTATCCGTCCCAGGGGCGCTATGATAATCTTTCCTTTTATAGCGGTCATAGCGCGTTCTCTTTTGCCCTAACAACTTCATCGGCATATACTTTGCAAAAATCTTACCCTCACAAATCCGGGTTCATCTGGACGGCCGGAATACTCTTGTCTTCCGTGAGTGCTTATCTAAGAATAGCTGCCGACCATCATTATATGAGTGACGTTATGACGGGAGCACTTGTTGGAAGTTTGACCGCTTATATTATTTCCCGGCAGCAAAGTAAGCGCTTTTTTGAGGAAAAGACCTCCTCTTCATATAAAACATTTCACTTTTCTATAACATTTTAAGGAGTGTGATCAAACACACATCCTGCTTAGGTTCAATCCGTTACGTTTCGGCCATCAAGTAAATTTTAAAAAGATGGTATGAGGATTAAATGACACGAAGTTTAAGCACACTTATTGTTGATGACCACGATGGTATGCGGGCATCTTTAAAGGATATATTAGAGGATGAAGGATATACGGTTGAATTGGCTTCTTCGGCACATGAAGCAATAGATTCCGTAAAAAAAAATCAGTTTGACTATATTTTAATGGATGTAAAGATGCCCGGCATTAATGGGGTTGATGCATTCAAAGAAATAAAAGAGATAAGTTCAAAACCGCGTGTTATAATGATGAGTGCTTATTCCGGTGATAATTTAAAGATGGAGGCATTAAAAGCAGGCGCTATTGCTTACTTGCAAAAACCGCTTGATGTTTCAGAAGTATTGCATATTTTAGATGAAAAACTATTTACCCCTACTCTTGTTGTTACAAGAGATACTATTGAACGTGAAAAATTATTAACAACTTTTAAAGGCAAACCATTTTATCCTCACGTCACTCATTCACCCGAAGAAGCGCTGGAACTGGCAAAACATAATAGATTCGGCCTAATCCTTATTGATATAGACCTGCAACCCATTAGCGGGTTAGATCTGTACCTGGCACTTAAACACATAGCTCAAAAAGCTGTTGTAATTATGGTGAGCGGCAAAGAAGATAATCTAATTGATAAAGCCAGGAAAGCTGTCCAAAACGGAGCCTATACCATATTAGAAAAGCCTATTCGACAAAATGAATTTGAGGTTTTGCTGGAAGAAGTTAAAAAAGTACAAATTTTGCACTAAAAAATAGAAAAAAATGACATACAGGCAGGTGTCGTTTTAAGATTGACGAAAAGATTAATTTGTTCCCTCTAGAATATTCTTTACTTTTTCGATTAAGTCGGCAGGTTTATACGGTTTTTGCAAGAAACCCTGAAGTCCCATCTTATTAAATTTTTTAATCGCTTCCTGCTCACTATAACCGCTGGACAGGATTACCTTCACATCTGATTGGATTTGCACCATTTTTTTAAAGGCTTCTTCTCCGCCTAATTTTGGCATAGTTAAATCCATCAATACTACATTAATTTCCCTGGACTTCTTTTTATAAATATCAACTGCTTCTTTCCCATCGGCAGCCGTTATAACCTTCAAACCTGCTCCTTGTAAAGTAACCAATCCCAGATCGCGAATATATTCTTCATCGTCAACAACCAGGATTGTGCCCTGGCCCTTCCAGTTTACAGATTTATTGGGGTTAGACACTTTTTTAACAATAACTGTTTTTGTGACAGGAAAATATATTTTAAATTTTGTTCCTGTTTTCAAATTACTTTCAATTACTATAGCACCTTTATGGCTCCGGACAATACCTACAACTGCAGCTAATCCTAGTCCCCGTCCTGTAAATTTTGTTGTAAAAAACGGATCAAATATTTTTGATATAGTTTCTTTATTCATCCCGATGCCATTATCTTTTACCTCAAGCGAAACGTATTTACCTGCTTCAAGATTATCGTCAAAATAAGAGTTTTTAAGAAAAGATTTTGTGCATACTTCTACAGCTGTTGTGATTTTAATTTTTCCTGTTTTCTCGCCAATCGCTTCCGAAGCATTGGTGATTAAATTCATAATAATTTGTCGTATTTGGGTTGAATCGGCGTCGAACAATTTCATGTTTTCTACAAAGATACATTGCAGGTCAACTTTTTTAGAAATTGAAACCAGTAAAAGATTAGACATCTCCTTAACGAGATCATTCAGGTTAACAGATTCAATGATAAATTTTCCTTTTCCTGAATATGCTAATAATTGGCGGCACAAATCAGCCGCCCTTAGTGAGGCGTTCTCAATTCGATCCAAGTTGTTTTTTACTTTAGAATTATTAGGCAGACCCATAATAGCTAATCCAGTATTACCCATGATTGCGGTAAGCAGGTTATTAAAATCGTGGGCAATACCGCCTGCCAGAACGCCCAGACTTTCCAGTTTTTGAGCGTGACGAACCTGATCTTCCAAATGTTTTCTCTCTTCTTCTGCTTTTCGTCTTTCAGTAATATCCCGAACAACACTCATTACCCTGTTTTCTCCACAATTACTGAATCTTGCTTCATAATGTTTTAGCTGATTATCAACATTCATAGAAAATTCATAACTCTGAGTTTTTTGTGCATTTAGTGTTCTAAAAAATACTTTTTTTAAGGGCCCTGAAATCTTTGCCGGCAACACTTCTTCGATGGACTTGCCTATAATCTCATTGGGGTTAAAAAATAGTTTTGAGTGATCGACTGATCTGTAATCCAAAAACAGGCCGTTATTATCATGTAAAAAGATTGTGTCAGGCAAAGATGACAACAGGGCCGTATTTCTTTCTTCACTTTCTTTAAATTCAGCTTCGGCTTTTTTACGGCTAATTACTTCTATTAAAAGTTCCTTATTAAGAGTTGCCAGCTCATCTGTTCTTTTAATAACCCGTTTTTCCAGAGAATTACTCATTTCCTGATAATCCTGCAAAACTTGCTTTCTTTCCAGGACAGAAACGGAAAGCATAATCCCTACAATTGTAATTACGGCCAGGTAAAGTTGTAATCCTATAAGTGAGATTCTTCCATCTAAAACAATAAAAAGAGAACTACTCTCTAATAAGCCAAACAAAGATCCTGTCGCTACAATAAAAGTTAGTAAAGATGTTTCCCTGGGAGAGAAACGATAAGCAACCCATAAAATTAAGGGGATAATTAAAAATGGAAGTGAATGGATAAGCTGTTGTTGAAGCCAACCGCCAAATAATAGTTGAGCAAAGATAATTGATAGTATATAGATAGAGAGGATTTCAATAACTCCCGCTATCGAAAAATCCAATTCTTTATTTTTAAAAATGGCTAAAATCAAGGGTGTCACTATTAAAATACCAGTTGTGTCGCTTAACCATAATCGTGTCCAAATTTCCATGACGGCATAATTTTCAAAATCAAAGCTGCCGGGTTCAATTAACATAATAATTGTAACGTTTATGAAACCAATAACAATGGCTATAAGAATGAAAATAAATGCATCGCGGCCTTTGCGCAGAAAATCAAAATGGGTATTAAAAACATTAAGCAATATATAGCCCGCATAAACCTGTAAAACCGGGGCTGCAGATTTTAAAATAAAAATAAAAAGAGCTAAAAAAAATGATGAATCAGAACTGGCAGGGTAAAAGATCAGATTATTTAGAATTGAAGCAACGACAATAGCGGGTAGAATTCTTTTGCCAAAAATGATTATCGCCGCAAAAGCGATTCCAATTGGAAACCAGATCGTCCTTAAGCTAATATTATCAAAGGCATAGGAAGTTTCCAGAAAAGCAATAAGAATGTAAAGAATTACAAAAACAGTGGATATTAAGTAAAATTTATTTTTACTGTATTTATTTATATCTGAGATCATTGTTTACTTTTTGATATTTGGATTTAATAAAAATAAACATTATCCGAAAACCATAACCATGTTTTTTGTATTACTGCAATTTATCCTGTTGACATTTATTTTTTCCAGTACACCGTGGTTAAATTTGAACCCGGGTTCTGTTGTTATAATTACGGGCTCGCTTTTATTGGGTGTTTACTCTATTTTTTCTATGGGACTTAACAATCTATCTATTTTTCCAAATGTAAAAGCAAACGCAAGATTTATTGCCAGAGGACCCTATAAAAGAATACGGCATCCAATGTATACAGCTTTAATACTTTTTGCAATTGGAGCTGTTTCATCAAATCCGTTACCGCAAGTAATATATGCTTTTATAGCCTTAGTCTTTGTATTAATTTTAAAATTAAGAAAAGAGGAGAAGTATCTGGAAAAGGCCTTTCCGGAATATACAAACTATAAGAAAAAAACCCACCGTATACTGCCCTTTATATATTAAAAAAGCCCCTTACGGGGCTTCAATAAAAAAAACTATCGGTTTAATGTTATCTCGGTAATTCCGGATATAAGCTGTATTTTATTTGCGTTAATCTCGCTAATCGAATAACTAATCGTCTCATCGCCCAATATAACTTCCAGCCTTTCATCCTCAGCAAACCACAGACCTTTTACAGAGCTATTATCCTGATAGATAATTACAAGTTCTGCTTCTTCATAAAATTTCCAGTTACTTTCCAAATTCTGCCATTCATCACCAGCTTGAATGGAGGTTTTAGATGGGTAGTTGCCATAAATCGAATTCTCACCTTTCCAGGGACAGGCACACTGCAAAAAAGAAAAAGCAACAAATCCTAACAGAAGATATTTTAAAATTTTATTCATTTTCTTCTCCAAAATTATAGGTTATTGATAAACGTGATGACAAATTGTTAGTTGCGCCACTCAATACGTTGGGTCCGTCAAAAATGATTCCTTCATTTACAGCAAAGTCCAGTAAGAAATTACCAAATTCCATCCCAAGGCCTAAATCCACCTTAAAAGTCGAACCATCCTGTACCAGATCGTCGCCGCCTGTAACCTCGGTTGTTTGCGAGATATTTGTATGTCTTGCGCCAACGCGTCCAATTAACCAATCAGCAATTTGCGATTCTATACCAATATATATCCCAGGAAGGGTCATAGTGCTTGTGGTTGTTTTTACATCTGCAGTTTTATCATCACCCGTATAGCTGGAATAACCAAAAGCTTCCAGACCTACAATTAGTAAATTATTTTCGTTAATCGCTTTTTCAACTCCAACACCTGCTCTAACCATTAAACCACTAAAATCGGTTTCCTGTCCATTTTTATAACCGGCTGATGCAAATCCCAATTGAGCGATAGGGAAAATACGGGCACCTTTGATTGTTCTCCAGTTATAACGGCCCTGCGCTGATATACCAAATCCGCTAAATTCGGTATTTGCCCCACCACTCACATTATGCTCGATAGATGGCAATTCAATTTTAACACCCAAATCCATTCTGCTGTTGGAAATACCAGCTAAAACAGCCAGATATGTCGCTGTTTCTTCAAGAGTTCCGTTATCCTGCGAAGTTCCGGCAGTAACCAGACCAAAACCGGCATCAAAACCGGCTAAAGGCATTCCAAACATAAATACATACGAATTATTTAAAGGGGAGCCTAAAGTTACCCCGTTGCTGGCAAATTCATCTAAACCTGCCTGCAGTACGCTGGAGCTAATAGGCTGATTTATATACAAACCGGATGCCATATTATCATAACCCATATGAATACCAATAGTATACATTTCGTTATCATACAGAGTTCTCATTTCGGTTATTACAAGATCAGAAAATTGAACAAGTGTGCCGGGAAAAAGCATCACATTTGAAGGATCATTAAGAAAAATACCTTCCTGTCCCAGGGTTCCGATGCGTGTTTCTGAGGAGAAAAGAGTTGAAGAGAGTAAAGCAGTTATGACTATAACAAAACATAACTTAGAAGGTGTATTAAAAAGTCGCATAAATTTTATCTCCTAAAAGTTAAAATTATAATTCCTTTAAAAAATCCAACATTCCCTGTTAATAGTCGAACTTCCGCACAAACCTCCTTTCCTGATTATTTTAATTGTATTCCAGATTTATTACAATGTAACCATTAAAAATCTTACAAAATTGCATTAAAATAATACCCAGATTATTTAATGCAAAAATAATTTGTTTTTTCAGGATTGCAAAGGAACATATTGAATACGCGACAAATCCTGCCCTGATGGTTGCTGGTATACTTTTAATCCAAACTCCTTAATTACAGCAAGCAGGTGATCAAATATATCTGCCTGGATTATTTCATAATTAATCCACTCTGTATCATTGGTAAATAGATATATTTCCAACGGTAAACCACTAGGTCCAGGGGCTAGTTGACGCACCATGCAGGTTAATTCTTTATGTACCTTTGGATGTGATTTGGCATAGTTTTGTGCATATATTCTAAATGTCCCAATATTTGTTAAATGCTCGCGGTTTATTAATTCAGAGTCCGTTATATTTCCATTTTGTGAAATTTCCTTTCGTTTGGATTTAACATAATCAGCAATCAGGTTAATTTTTTCATAGCGGTCCAGCATCTCCTCGCTACAGAAAGTAATTGTATTGAGATCGATAAATATGGATCTTTTTATTCTTCTCCCCCCGGCGGCGGTCATTCCACGCCAGTTTTTAAAACTTTCTTCAATTAATTTATGCGTGGGAATAACAGTGATTGTTTTATCCCAATTCTGAATTTTTATTGTGTGCAGCGCAATATCAATAACATCGCCATCAGCACCATATTTTGGCATTTCAATCCAGTCGCCAACATGAACAAGGTCATTTCCGGCTATTTGCAGGCTGGCAACAAAACTTAAAATGGTATCGCGGAAAATTAAAAGCAGTACAGCTGTCAGAGCACCCAAACCCGCTAATAATTCCCAGGCAGACTCACCCGTAATTATACCGATCATAAATATCATTGCTATTAAATAAACAATAATAGTTATTACCTGAATGTAACCTTTAATCGGACGTGTCTTAGATACTTCCAGCGATGAATAAAAAGCATTAAGCCCGCTTAACAAAGCAGAAAGAGAAAAACTGGCAACAAATACAATTAAAATAGCAGTTGTTTTGTTTAGAAATGCTTTCCAGTCCGGGAATATATAAACCGTATAATAAAAAATCAGAATAGGAATGATAAGTGTCAGTCGCTCAATAACTTTGCTTTCCAGCAAATGATTATCAAACTTTGTTTTTGATTTTAAACTGATTTTCTTAGCAATTTTAATAAGAATTTTCTTGGCAATTAAATAGGCAATAGCTGCGATGGCCAGAATACCAACAAGCATTAAATAGTTACCAAATACAGAAAACTCACCAAGCCATTCTTTGATAGTATTATTTATCATAAGTTATTTCTTTTTTTTCTTTTTTTTCTTTTCAGCAGGTTCTTTTGGTGGAACCGGCATTTCCGGAATTGGTCTGCTTTTGGAAGTATAAATCATATATATTCCGACTAAAACTAAGGGGATGCTTAAAATCTGTCCCATATTAAGAATCATTCCTTCTTCAAAGCTTACCTGATTTTCCTTAAACTGTTCGACAAATAATCGGAAACCAAACACAACCACTAAAAACAATCCGAAAAGAAGGCCGGGATAGGTCTTTTCCTTCATTGTATTGTATATTTGATATAAAATAAAAAAAAGGAACAGGTAAGCCAGCGCCTCATAAATCTGAGTTGGATGGCGGGGCAGATCATCAACATATTTGCTGAATGTAAATGCCCAGGGAACATCCGTTACTTTGCCATATATCTCAGAATTAAATAAATTTCCCATGCGCACAAAAAAAGCACCCAAAGCCACAGTAACAACAATTCTGTCTACTATCCACAAATAGGTATACCCCTTTTTACGTTTTACAAAATAATAAAGAGCTACCAGTACACCAATGGCAGCACCGTGGCTTGCTAACCCGCCTTCCCATACTTTAAATATTTCAATAGGATGGCTCATATAATAATCAAAACCATAAAAAAGCACATGTCCTAAACGGGCTCCAATAATGGTTCCAACCATCATATATACCAATAAGTCATCCACATCCAAAAGGGTCCGGTTTTCCATTTTAAATATTTTTTTCATCATTACAAGACCGAGTAAAAAGGATATTAAAAAAAACATACTGTAATAACGGATCGTTATTATACCAACTGAAAATATTTCGCGATCAACAGTCCATTCCATAAAAATGCCTCATTTTATCACATATCAGCAGAGAAATTAAATAATACTGCGCAAAGGTGGAAATTAAAATTTATATACTCCTGAGTGAGGTGGAAAGTTTTTTTAATACATGAAGAATTTTGTAGCTTAAAATTTAGTTTAAACGGTTTCTTAAGGATTTTAATATGAAAATAAAAGTTATAATCACTGGAAGTACGGGGATGGTTGGCAAGGGCGTTTTGCTGGAATGTCTGAACAGCGAGAAAGTTGAATCCGTTTTGCTTATCAACCGCAATCCTGTTGGAATCGAGCATTCAAAGCTAAAAGAAATAGTTCACACTAATTTTTACGATCTTTCTTCCATCAAAAATGAACTTCAAAATTATGATGCCTGTTTTTTTTGCCTGGGCATATCTTCTTTTGGAATTTCAAAAGAAAAATATTTTAAAATCACCCATGATTTAACGCTGCACTTTGCCGAAACACTTGTTCAACTCAACCCGCAACTTACTTTTTGTTATGTTTCCGGCACAGGAACCAACAGCTCTGAAAAAAGCAAAATGCAATGGGCCAATGTAAAAGGTAAAACGGAAAATGCTATCGCAGCTTTGCCATTTAAAGCCAGCTATATGTTCCGGCCAGGGTTTATTCAGCCCATGAAGGGCATAAGATCAAAAACAAAAGCGTACAACCTGTTTTATATGATCTTAAAACCCTTTTATCCTCTATTATCAAAACATATTACCAACACCACAGACGTTGGATTGGCAATGATAAACTCTGTTACCCATGGATATGGCAAAAAATATTTGGAAAACAAAGACATCACTAAACTGGCCCGGGAATAATGGCTGGTTTAATTAATTATAAAAAACAATAATCATTTCGCCGGCAGGAATTATGAAATTACTAATACTGGGATTTTTTATGGCAGGAATATGGCCCCAATATGGTGGTGAACCAACAAAAGAAGACATCAAGGCTTTCGAAAAACTTGGCAATTATGAAAATGGTCTTTTCATAAACCAGATTCCAACCAGTATGAATTTGAAGTTTGGTGACTATTTCAGTACAGCCATGGATTTCTTTATGGGCGAAGAAGGCCGCGAACCGAAAGGTATTATCCCCGTTGAGAAAATTGATTCTTTAGCAATTGTAAATAATAAAGATTTAACCCGCGTGACATGGTTTGGTCATTCTGCTTTTCTTATTGAAATAGAAGGCAAAAATATATTAATCGATCCCATGCTGGGCGATACACCATCCCCGCATTCCTGGTTGGGAAATTCTCGTTATTATGATGAACTGCCTATAGAGATTGAAGAGCTGCCTTTTATTGATGCCTTAATAATATCTCATGATCATTATGATCATCTGGATTACGAGTCTATAATGAAATTAAAAAATAAAGTCGGGCATTTTTATATGCCTTTAGCGGTTGGTGCGCACTTTCGGGAATGGGAAATTGATGATTCTAAAATCACAGAACTCAACTGGTACGAAGAGGTTCAGCATGATAAATTAACTTTTATCTGCGCGCCAGCCAGGCATTTTTCCGGGAGGGGGTTAACAGATAGAAATGTAACATTATGGGCCAGCTGGATAATCAAATCTGAAAATCAAAATATATATTTTAGCGGAGATGGGGGCTATGGTCCGCATTTCAAAGAGATAGGCGAAAAATATGGTCCCTTTGATTTTACCATGATGGAATGCGGTCAGTATAATGAAAAATGGAAATCGATCCATTTAATGCCCGAAGAAACCGTGCAAGCTTTTATTGATGTTAAAGGGGGATTACTTATGCCCATTCACTGGGGAGCGTTTACGCTTTCTTTGCACAGCTGGACAGATCCTATTGAAAGGGTAACCAAAGAAGCAAAAAGATTGAATGTCCCTATCGCTACTCCTAAAGTTGGTGAACCGATAATTGTAGGAGAAGAGATTTACCCTGTTTCCCGCTGGTGGGAAGAAGTAGATAAGAAAAAACCTGAAATTGTGAAGAAAGCCGATTAAAATTCATGTTTCAGTCTGAATAGGTGGACCAAAAGTTTTTCATTTCCCGTTTAACCAAAATCATCTTTAATAAACTTTCGGTAATAAGCTCGCGACCTCGATTTTTCTATTCCTGCATATATAACTGAATAGCTGCTCTTAGATTAGACATAAAAAATGTATTGCATAAAACATTTCGTTTTGTATATTTAACCAAATGGTTAAATCAAATGGTTAAGATGACCGTGCCTTTAAATACAGAACAGAAAATTCTGCAGTCAGCAATGGATATTTTTGTTATAAAAGGCAAGCATGGTACAAAAATGCAGGAGATTGCCGATGCAGCAGGCATCAATAAAGCCATGCTGCACTATTACTTCCGAAGCAAGGATAAGCTCTTCGCAAGGGTTTTTGAAAACGTTTTTTCAGGTATTTTTAGTTCTTTACATACCGTTTTCGAAAAAAAAGACAGTTTTTATAATAAACTATCCAACTTTGTAAATGCTTACTTCGAATTAATTAGGAGCAACAGTAACTTACCCCTTTTTATTTTGCGCGAGATACAAGAAGATAGTGAAGAGATAAAAGCACTATTTACGGTAATTCTGGAAAACGCCACTTTCAACCTACCTTCTAAATTTGTCGAGTCCGCCTACAAAGCCATTGATAACGGAGAAATTAAAACAGTCGATCCCAGGCAGTTATTTATAACCGTTCTTGGTTCTTCTGTTTTTTATTTTATTGCTGAACCCCTGCTAGCTGTTTTCCTGAAAAATGATCCGAATTATGAACGAGAGAGGTTTAT
Organism: Calditrichota bacterium; assembly: GCA_963723365.1. Classification (GTDB taxonomy): domain Bacteria; phylum Calditrichota; class Calditrichia; order Calditrichales; family J004; genus CAVRRG01. The sequence continues at coordinate 11,387 of CAVRRG010000068.1, forward strand.
CAGCGAGAGGAAAAAAGCCATCGTTGATATTATTTTTAACGGCATTAAAAAATAATATAAGGTACATGCCATGAAATACTTAACATTAATAATCTTAGTTTTTTATAATCCGCTTTGCAGCCAGTCTCTGCAGGAAGTTGTGCAATCAGCGCTGGAATATAACAAACAGATAAAAGAAGCAGACATGCAAAGCAAGGCGGCAGAGCAGGATCTTTTAAGGGAAGAACGCAATCAATTGCCCGGCTTTTCTTTAAATGCCCGGTATGCCCACGCCACCGAACAACCACAAATCAATTTACCAACAGGAAACACAGTTATTCTCAATCCATATGATACATATGAAACAAGCCTGCAGGTTGATTACATAGTATTTAGCGGCTTTGCCCAAAGCGAGTCGCGAAAGGTGAAAGCTTTTGAACATAAAATCAGCTCTATAAATGGAGATCAAAAAACAAAAGAAATTGCCTTTACTGCCATTCAAACATATCGTAATGCGCAGTTTATGAAACTGAGTTTAGAAATATTAGGTGATGCCCTGAAACGTAACAAAGTGCAAATGTCCAGGGCCAAAGCTTTGCTGGAAAACGGCATGGCCCTGCGGCTGGACACGCTTTCACTGGCTTTAAACAAGTTGGATATACAGCAGCAAATTATACAAAGCCATTCCGTAATGGAAAATTGGCTGCAGCTTTTAAAATCCCTGAATGGAAAAGAGGTAACGATTAGCGACGCCTCTTCTCTGTCTAATCTTCCATCTTTTAACAGTTACAGGCTTGAGGAACAAGGTCTGTTTAAAAATGTACGGCTGCAACAGCAAAAGTTATCTGCTTTTAAAGAAGTGGCCAGGGCCAACTATTATCCAAAAGTGTTTATCAGCGCATCATATAATTATGGCCGGCCGGGTATTGATGTAATTGAAAACAAATGGAACAGCTATGCTAAATGGATGGTTGGTATGCAATGGAACATTTGGAATTGGTGGGCAGATCAAGCAGCCTTAAACTCCAGCGATCTTAAATTTAAAGCTTTACAGTACAATGAAGAGACATTAAAAGATCAATTACAACTTAATTATGACGCCGCGCGACGCGCCTTGGAATCTTTAAAAAAACAATACAATGTAGCATTGCTTGCTGTAAAGGTAGCTCACGAGAAAATGAATATTATTGAAGTCAATGCGAAAAATGGTCAGCTTGCTGCAAGTGATTTTAACGAAGCAAATATTGAACTTTCCCAGGCCCATTTGCGCCAAAAACAAATTTTAGTGCAGCTTAACTTGAAGGCCAGTGAGCTTGATTATTTAAGCGGCACAGCCCTGCAAAATTGGAGGTATTAAATATGAAAACTACTTTATTCATAATGTGTTTGCTCTTTTTAACAGCCTGTTCACAGGATAACACAAATGAAGTTTCGTTTGACGGGCGACTGGAAACAGATATTATAAAGATTGCCGCCAAAACAAGCGGGGAGCTCGATTCCATTTTTACCGATGAAGGGATGATGGTTCAAAAAAACCAGCTCTTAGCAATAGTAAATTCTGATCGACTAAAACTCCAAAGGAGACAACAACGTGCTCAGCTGCAGGAAATTAAATCCAATTATGGCAGCCTGGCTGCCCAAAAAAAACAATTGAACACGCAGTTGAAATTAAATGAAGATTTGCTTCAAAAGACGAAGAACCTGCTACTAAAAGGCGCGTCCACTTCACAAAAAGTAGATGAACTGCAAGCTCAAAATGATATTTTGAAAGACCAGATAGAGGCTTTAAATGCTAACTATTCTGCCCTTACAAGCAAGGAAGAGCAATTAGCAGCTGCTTTAGATCTAACAAAACTAAACCTGAAAGACAGTCAAATCCTGTCGCCGCTGGAGGGTACTATTCTAAATCGTTTTTTAAATGTATCAGAACTTGTAAATCCGGGAATACCTGTTTTTGAAATAGCCGATCTTAGAACAATGGAGGCTACAATATATGTATCACTTACCAGGCTCAGTCAGATAAGATTGAATCAAAATGTAAAAATAATGCTGGATGGTTCTGAAGAAATTTTTGAAGGTCGTATTAAGTGGATTTCCAGTGAAGCGGAATTTACCCCAAAAACCATCCTGACCGAAGAGACACGCACAAGCCTGGTTTACGCCGTAAAAGTGAGCGCGGAAAATCCGCAAGGAAAACTTAAAATCGGCATGCCTGTGCAGGTTCTGGTAATTATGGAGTAGTGATGCAGCCCCTTGTTTTGAAGCAGGTAAGTAAAAAATATAATGATATACAGGCGGTCAACAATATTTCTTTTGCTATCAATGAAGGCGAGATTTTTGGCCTGATTGGCCCTGATGGTGCCGGCAAAACCACATTGATGCGCATGATAGTTTCTCTTCTAATACCGGATAGTGGGGAAATAACTTTTATGGGGAAAAAAGTCGTTGAAAACAATTCATTTGTGCGCAGCAATATTGGTTATATGCCGCAAAGATTTAGTTTATACCAGGACCTAACCGTTGAAGAAAATTTATTCTTTTTTGGCGATCTGTTTAATGTCCCCAACAATTTACAAAGCGAACGCTTAAAAAGGCTGTACAGTTTCTCAAAATTAGAACCCTTTAAAAACAGGCTGGCTGGAGATCTCTCCGGTGGGATGAAACAAAAGCTGGCCCTTTCCTGCATGCTCATGCATGAACCGCGTGTAATGGTATTGGACGAGCCAACATTTGGTGTTGATCCTGTATCGCGACTGGAGTTTTGGGAAATATTGGGTAAACTGCGCCAGGAAGGTATTACCCTGCTGCTTAGTACCCCCTACATGGATGAGGCAGAGCGTTGTGATCATATTGGGTTGATAAATAATGGCTTTATTCTGGGGCTGGATACCCCACAAAATATTGTAAAAAACTTTAATTATAATTTGTACCGTGTAAAAACTGAAACACCACATATTGTTTACAACCAGTTGCTAAAAAGTCTGAATCAAGAGGATGTTCAACTCTACGCTGATGGGGTTCATATTATTGATCGTAATCCTGCAGCTCAGGATTCTTTATTGCCAAAAATTAAAAATTTAAAACCTGATAAGATTTCGGCTAATCTTGAAAATGTTTTTCTTGATTTGATGCAAAACCAGCAAAATGGCATGATAAAATGAACCATAGCCCCAAGCCCGATGCCCGGGATGAAAAATCTATACGAACAAATGGCTTTGCCGTAGAAGCAGTGAACCTCTCTCGCTCGTTTGGCAAATTTGTAGCAGTAGACTCTATTTCTTTTTCCGTAAAAAAAGGTGAAATTTTTGGTTTTTTGGGAGCAAACGGCGCCGGTAAAACAACAACAATACGCATGCTATGCGGACTGCTAATGCCATCCTCGGGACAGGCTCATGTGGCTGGTTTGGATATATACAAACAATATGAAGAGATAAAACAGCATATTGGCTATATGAGTCAAAAATTCAGTTTATATGATGACCTGACTGTTGAGGAAAATATAGAATTTTATGGGGGAATTTATGGTTTATCGCGCCAGGAGATAAAACATAGGACGGCAGAGCTTCTTTCTTATCTCGGTTTACAAAAACAAGCCTCCGAATTAACGGCCTCTCTCCCTGTTGGCTGGAAACAAAGACTGGCATTAAGCACAGCTTTGCTGCATGACCCGCCCATTATATTTCTTGATGAGCCAACAAGTGGCGTTGATCCGGTTTCGCGCCGTAATTTCTGGTTGCTTATATATGAGCTGATTGAAAAAGGTAAAACCGTTTTTGTAACAACTCATTTTATGGATGAAGCAGAATATTGCCATCGCATCAGTATCATGAAAGATGGTGCTATAGCGGTTATGGGAGAACCGCAGTTTTTGAAGCATAAATATAAAGCTAAGAATTTGAATGAAGTTTTTATGAAGGCCGTTGGGAATAAATAGACATGTTATCCTTTCGAATATGATGACCTGGACATGTAAAAAATGAATAAAACTTTAAAAAGTATCATCCAAAAAGAATTCAAGCATATTATGCGTGACAGGCAAACAGTTGTCATCTTATTTATTATGCCTATTTTGATGCTATTCTTATATGGCTATGCCATCAACATGGAGATGAAGAACATTAAAACCGCGGTGGTAGATTTATCTAAAACACCTGAAAGCCGCTCCTTTATTGAAAATCTGCTGGCCAATGATTTTTTCCAAATCACGCATACGGATATTGCTTACCAAGACTTTGAATCCCTTTTTCAAAATCGCACAGCACAATGCATTCTTGTCATTCCGGATAATTTCGCTGAATCTATAAACCAGGATCCGCAAACAAAGATACAATTGCTCGTAGATGCCAGCGATCCGAATGCAGCCAATTTTATAAGTAATTATTTAAACATTATTTCAATACGATTTAATTACGAGAGAAACAAGAATCTGGTACAAAGCCTGTCTCTTGAGCCGCGCCTTCTTTACAACCCGGATATGAAATCGGCTTACTTTTTTGTACCGGGCTTGATTGCTGTTATCGCCTTGCTCATTTGCGCCCTGCTGACAAGCATAGCTATCGTGCGTGAAAAAGAAAATGGAACCATGGAGCAGATACTCGTTAGTCCGGTTAAACCTCTATTCATTATCGTAGGCAAGGTAATCCCTTACATGTTAATTGGTTACCTGATGGCGGTAATGATTTTGGTCATTGGCTATTTTTGGTTTGAAGTACCCATTTATGGATCTGTTTTTTTGCTCAATATTGTGCTGATGTTATATGTGTTAACCGGTCTTAGTTTTGGCCTGCTGATTTCTGCTGCCACTGATAGTCAACGCACGGCATTAATGATTACATTGGTATCTACGATCCTGCCTTCGTTTATGCTAAGCGGATTTATCTTTCCCATCGCCAGCATGCCTTTGGTTTTGCAGTGGTTTAGCAACATTATCCCGGCTACCCACTTTTTGATTATTATCCGCAGTATTATGTTAAAAGGAGTCGGCATCATGGAACTGCTGACGCAGATTGGGGCTCTTTTATTTATAGCATTTTTTCTGCTCATTGTCAGTTCCCGTAAATTCAGCACCCATCTGGAGTAAGGAATTATGCATAGAATATTATATCTTATACAAAAAGAAGTGCGTCAAATTCTGCGCGAAAAATCTTTTATCGCAATAATAATTGTTATGCCCCTGATTCAGATAATTTTGATGGGCTTTGCTGTTACGACAGATGTAAAGAATGTAACTATAGGTATCGTGGATTTGGATAACAGTTTTAGCAGTCACAGGGTGATAGACGCTTATAGTGTCACAGAATCGTTTCGATATAGCTATGCGCCAAAATCAGAAAAAGAAGCAATCCAGATGCTGGATGATGGCAAGATAAAAGTAGCCATCATCATACCACCACATTTTGAACGCGATCTAAAATCAGCAGGAAAGCCTGTAATCCAGTCATTAATAGATGGCGTTGATGGAAACTCCGCCGGTGTAGCGCTGGCTTATATCAACCAGATCGCCATAAAGCTGCAGATGGAGTGGGGACTGTTAGCAAAGCAAAAATCAATGCCGCACCTAACCAGCGTGGAAACACGCATGCTATATAACTCTAGCCTCGAAAGTAAGAATAATATTGTACCGGGGATTATAGCATTACTGCTTACAATGATCACCGCTTTCCTTACCGGCATGAGTATCGTAAGAGAAAAAGAAATCGGCACACTTGAACAGTTGATGGTTACACCCATAAAAAGCTATGAGCTTATCCTGGGGAAAATTATTCCTCTGGTAGCGGTTGGATTAGCTTTAATGACTGTGGGTATTTTTGCTGCGGGATTTATATTTGGTATATGGATGAAAGGTAATATCCTTTTAATATATATTCTTGGTCTGGTTTTTAGCGTAAGCACCCTGGGGCTTGGAATATTTGCATCAACATTGGCAAATACCCAGCAGCAAGCCATGTTTATTGTTTGGTTCTTTGCCATCTTTGCCATTCTTCTTTCGGGCTTTTTTATCCCCATCCAAAATATGCCCGATTTTATTCAGGTCATAACCTATCTAAATCCTCTGCGCTATTTTATGGTTATTGTGCGCGAAATCTATTTAAAAGGGACACCGTTTATATATCTGATAAATGAAACTGTGGCCATGGCTATTTTTGGTCTGGTAACATTTAGCCTTGCGGCCTTGCGCTTTCAGAAAAGATTGAATTAAAAGAACATGCGTCATAGCTTGCAAAGAACCAAATTTTCCGATGCATTAGAATGATGAAAAAAAAGAAATTTTTGAAAGCCGTTTTTATTGCACTGTTCCTGCAGTCTGCTTTTATTAATCCTTCCTTTGGCCAAAGCGAACCCGTCCCTTTCAGTAAATTATTTTATGGTTTCGGCAGCCACTTTATAGGCTCATTTACCTATAATTATGGCCTAAATCATTTGGCGGGAATTGGATTAACATATGGTATGGTTAAAAGCGGTCTGGACTGGGATATACACACATTCGCCAATAAAAATACCGGTGTACAATATTCCGGATTCCCATCGGTCATTATAGGTGGTCTTGTGCCGCTAATTCTACCTGTCAGCCTTTACTATTATGCCGGGAACCGCGAGAATTATGAATTGCAAAATACAGCATTGGCCTTGGGCCAGGCGGCTATTCTAAGTTTGACTATTTCATCTATTTATAAAGCCGGCACAGGCCGCAAACCTCCAGCGGATTTTGGGGAGGAAGAAACAAGAACCAATTATAGCAAGGACTTTCGTTTTGGCTTTTTTGAACGCGGTATTTTCGATGGCTGGCCAAGCGGTCATGCAACCACTGCATTTGCCATGGCCACTACGCTGGTTGAGCTTTATCCGCAGAATGATACCATAAGATACAGTGCTTACTCCTATGCAGCATTTATAGCTGCCGGGATTGCTGTAAACATCCACTGGGCATCTGATGCGATTGCCGGCGCTTTAATGGGCTATGCTATAGGTAAAACAGTAGGTCGGGGTTTTTATAGCAAAACAAAAAAGTACACAAATCTTATCATTACTCCAACATTGTCAGGTATAAGTTTGATCTGGAGGTTTTAAAAAAACATCCTTCTTTGTTTTTAATAATGACCAGAAATACTCCTCCGACGCTGCTGATTAGCCATCTTTTCATTAACCAACACCAGGCGTTTTTTTAAGTTATAAAAACGATTCAGGAAATCATGAATCCCTAACGCTAGAGTACTATAATGCTGTGCGTAAAGCAGTAATAAAATCATTAGGTTGTTCGAAAGCAGGATCATCCGCAGCCCTTTCAACAACATATAGCGGCCATCCATATTTTTTACTCGCCTTTTGAGCAACCCGCAGATTAACTTGTAAATCATCTCTTCCCCAAATCAGTGTAGTAGGGACGGTTATTTTTTTTAGCTTTTTTTCTGAAATAGCAGGAACACCCATTCTGGGCATAAGTTTCTGAAGAGCGCTTTTCATTTCCGGAGCTTGGGCAAGTTCCAAAGCATAGCCGGATAAGGATACCCAAATATCAGACAATTCTTCTCTTAATCCATTAAGATCAGTAAAACAGCCATCGAATAATTTTTCTTGTGATTTCTCTGTTGGTTTAACAATAAACCCTATCATTGCAGCAGCAAATTTTAACTTCGGACGATACCATGATAATCCCATAGCATCTACCAAAACTAACTTACTAATTTTATCATTATGGTTAATAGAATATCGGGCAGCTATTGCACCTCCTAATAAATGGCCTGCTAAGACAGGAGGTGTTTCGCAGGTTTGATCTATTAAATCATTAAGCCAGCGCATCATGCATTCTTCATTTAATGCATTGCTTGTTAAAGAACTTGCGCCATGTCCTGGCAAATCAGGAACAATAATTTTATGGGTTGTTATCAAATCAGAAAATACCCGCATCCAGGTAATACTAAATTCACCTTGTCCATGCAGAAGTATAATTGGTGAACCTTCTCCACCCTCTAATATTGCTGTTTTAACCCCGCCGCATTCAATTTTTCTTTCATTTACCGGAAGTTTAGACAACAATTGATTTCTGTATATGTTCTCACCTGAAATAATGTTTCCATGCTCTAAAAATAATTGTGTATTCATAATGATCTCCTCTTGGCAATGATTAATTACAAGAGAAATATATATGACTGATCTATGTTCATGAATCAGCAGGAATACTCAATTTTTAAAATTAAGTGTGGGTATTTCTACGTATATTGAAAAGTTATACTATCTTATTTTCATATGCCCAGGCTGTTGCGGCTGCGCGGGAGGCTAAATTTAGTTTTAGGAAAATATTACTTACATGTCTTTCAACGGTTCTTTCACTAATAAAAAGATCCGTCGCAATAGATTTGTTTGTCTTTCCAGCTGCTACCTTTTGCAGTACTTCTTCTTCACGACTCGTTAAACCAAAACTGTTCTTATGATCTTTATCTATTTTTAAAAGCTGGTCAATTTGCTCTATTTCAGGTATTGCTTCGAGTTCTTCAAAAACATGACGAGCTGCATTTAATTCCATTCTGGCTGTTTCATCATCTCCTAGTTTTTGACAAGCTTTGCCAATTAAAACGCGAACTCTGCCCAATTCATATGGGACTTTTAATGTATTCCAAAGGGTAGCAGCGGAACGCAGAATCGTTAATGCTTCTTGCGCTTTCTCTTTTTCAAGAAGAAGTTTTCCTTTTCCATAATGAGCAAGTGCATGAAGAAAGGGAGCTGATAGATCGTCTGCTATTTTTGCAAGTTCTTTTGCAGCCTGTTCTGCTTTTATTAAGTCATTTCCTTGAATCATTATATCAATATATGCTGAAAGTAAGGGGGCTCGCGCCGATGGATATATAGTTTCGTCAAGTGATCTTTGAGCAGCAGAGATTGCCATTTCTATTTTCCCTTCTGCTAATCTCAACAACGCTAAGCCGGGCTGTGGTTTCTTTCCCCATTTATGACCTTCGTGATATGCTGCTTCTGCTTCTTTGTATTGCCCTTTCAATCTATAGAGTTCTGCCATCCTGTAAAATGCTGTCCCTGCCGCAGGTTTACCAGGTGGTTGCGACAGCCATTCACCGGCGCGATGTGCTTCCTGCAAAGCTACCTGCCAATTACCCTCAAGCTGTTTTATTTCTGCACTCCTAACCAAACACTGCCCTTGATATGGAACTAACCCGGGGTGGTTATTGCACCATTTACTTAAAGCAATACTCCATTCCTGTGCCCGACCCATATCAAATATTTCATAACATCCTTCAATTACACTGCAATAAACGTCTCCTGAAAATATCTCGGAAACTTCGTCATTTATAACGGCGACCATTGCTTCATCAAGCAAGGCAATCCCTTTAGACACTTCTCCCATTCGTATTAGGGCACGACCTTGCCCATGACGGGAAAAGGTTAATAAATCCATATCGTTATATTGCTCAGCAATTTGGGAACACTTTGTAAACTTTGAGTATGCCGTTTGGTTGTCTCCATTAAAAATTGATTGAAGAGCGACAGGGAGTAAAAGATAGCCAACTTCAACACAGAAAGATTTTTGTCTCTCAAGGAGTCGATTGGCCCGCGAAATCCATCCTCCTCCTTTAGCGTGGTCACCATTACTAAGTAGTTGAAACGATAGCCAAAAGGCACAGCGGATGGCCTTGGTTTCGTTTTTTTCTTCAAGAAATCGATTATAAGCAATACTCCAAAAATTCTCACTATCGCTATTTTTCCCTAACAGATATGAAACTGTAGCAAATCTCATTAATTCTTTAGCGCTTAATGAAGACTTCTCATTCTTTAGAGATAATTTGTCATATTCAATAATTAAAGAATTCACAGAGAATACTCCAGGGATATACTTTTTTTAGTGACAACTAATTCTTTTTCAAATAATATAACAATGCCCAGTCTGAGCCATTTGCTGAATAATCACAGGCCAGACTCGCCTCATTCAGGCTTAACCAAACACCGCGCGGCTCATCGAACAAAACTACAACTTTGTCTTTTCGCATAATTTCTTTGAAATGGAACACGACACCATTATTTGTCTTTTCACGCCAGTCTTTAGAGTTCATCTTTTTTTGAAATTTACCGCCGTCATAAGAAAAAACAGTCTTCCAGTTTTTCTTTTCATCCTGATTTGCTTCAAATTCCTGTTTCATTGCATCACCTGATCCTGTGATAGCTGATGCCTCCTGCTCAAAATTATCTACCCTCCCTTCCACTTTCAAAGCGTAATCTATCACACAGTTGTACCCATATTTTTCATGGGGCTCTATGGCCACTCCAACAGCATAATAGTCATACTCTGTATCCAGGATATTTCTTCGATGTCCCAAAGAAGGAACACCATCATCAACCAGAAGCTGGCCTACTATAAATAATGGATCATCATAACCATACGAACAATTTTCGCCTACATATGGTGTTCCTGCAAATTTTTCCCCTCGCTCACTGGCAGTCATACCGTTTGTTGATTCGTGCCCTATCTTGCCGCTTAATCCCATATCTTTTGCATGATAACGTGCTGCATTAGTCAATCCTTGTAGCGGGATAAATGATGTAAGCTTTTTCGTTTTCTTTAGATCTTTTTTGAGAGAAGTCCAATATTCACTATCGGAATTTAAGGGCTGATTGGGATACAACTGGTTGTAGCGTCCTTTGATATATTTTCATATATGTATTAAAAAAGTTTTTACCATTGATGCGTGCCAGGTTCATTAACATGATAACCTGACGTTCGCTTTCTGACAAGTAAGATGCTTGCGCAGCTGTTTTAGCTTTTTGTATATCTTTCTTTTTCCAAACCGAAAAATCCTGCCCAAAACATAAATTTGCAGTTAAGAGAATCAAAATAGTTATGGATTTTGGAAAATACTTTTTCATTCTGTTCTTTCTTTATTTAATAACAAATAAAAGGCTAATTAGCGCTTTTTTATTCTCGAAATTTGAAGATAATATTATTTAGCAGGAATTATTCTATAATATTCTGCCGCTATCTGTGGATACATATATCCATCCTTGAGGACTTTCAATAACACAACGGATGCGTTCCGTTAGCTGTTTTAGTAATCTTTCTTCTTTTACAACTTTATATTTATCATCAAATGCAATTCGGTTTAAATGGATAAGTACCAATGCCCCCGAGAAAAAATTTCCTTTCCATGCAGGAAATGCTTTACCTGAATAAATCATTAAACTGGATGGTGCGATAGAAGGCACAAAATATTTTACGGGCTGTTCCATACCTGTTTTGATCGTGTCTTCACCCACAGAGATAGGACCCCAATATTCTTTGCCATAAGAGATGGTTGGCCAGCCATAATTACGGCCTTTTTGTATGCGATTTATTTCATCGCCACCACGCGGACCGTGTTCATTGGACCAAAGCTGTCTGGAATTGAAATCATAAAACATACCCTGCGGATTGCGATGACCGTAGCTCCATATCTCAGGTAAGGCATCCTTAGTATTAATAAAAGGATTATCAGGCGGAACAGATCCATCCAAATTAAGGCGCATAATTGTTCCGGCATGTGTTGAAAGATCCTGGCCATTGGGACGTTCACCCCGGTCGCCAACGCCAAAGAACAGGTGACCAGCGCCATCAAAAACAATGCGACTTCCAAAGTGCCGGCCTGTATCCGTTCCGGATTTGGTTATTAAAAGGTCCTGCCAATCAACGAGTTTAAGCCCATCGAGCTTTGCACGGGCCAGTGTTGTTACACCCTCTCCATTTTTATCTTTAACATATGTAAAATAAATCCAGCCCCCACTTTCAAAATCAGGTGGTACAGCCACATCCATTAATCCACCTTGTCCCGAAATTTCTATTTGCGGTAAACCTTTAACTTGTTTTACTGAACGGTTGTCAATATTTAATATAAAGAGTTCGCCCGATCGTATAGTCAGAAGTATATCATCCGGGGAGATAAAAACCATACCCCAAATTACGCCGTTGAGGTTTCGGGTTATCTCCTCAACCCTGTATTTCATACCCTCGCTTTGCAGGGTTTGCGATTGAAGACTTGCAATAACAAATAATGTGATCAAAAAAATATATTTTCTTAGCATGAATAATCCTTTTGTTTTGGTTTTATTTTAATAATATCATTTTTCTGCTTTGCAGGCTTGATCCTGCCTGTAATGAATAGAAATATATTCCTGACGGTAATCCATCTGCATTAAAGAACAGCAGAATGTTTTCCTGCAGTCTGATTTTTTTTTAGCAACGTTTTTATTTCTCTGCCTTCTATATCATAAATCTTCAAAGTTACCGGGCTCTTTTCTTTCAATTCATAGGTAATTTTTGTTTTCGGATTAAAGGGGTTTGGGAAATTCTGTTGCAAGATAAAATTAACAATGGGTTTTGTGATAGCGCTGTTTAATGCAGTGATTGGCAAACCAATATACTGTTCAAGCACAGCCATTTGCGGAGCATCTCCATTATTGGGTTCTATAGAAAACCTATAATTTCCCCAGCGCGGCCCGGCTGCCCACCAGGTCCATCCCAGCCAAACGTCATCGTTCTCCAGCATAAAGCTCAACATATCATCTGCAGCAGACAGACAGCTATCATTATCAGCAACGCCAAACTCGCCTAAGAAGCCGCGTTTTCCATTAGTACGCGCCCAATTGGTAAAACTGATTAACTTTTCAGATCCGATGGTTTCACTTTGGCATGAAGATGTAGCGCCCGAATAGTCAGAGTCAAAGTATTGATGAACATCATAGGCGTAATTATCCAAAGAGTCTGTAATCTGCAGCATGGTAACTGAATTGGCAGTACCATACCAGCTTTGAGTCCATGAATGAGCTCCGCTCCATGCATTTCCCGGAACTAAAATTAAATTTGCAGCCCCGGCTCTGCGAATTGCTCTGATCGCTGCATTTGCATCATCCAGCCATAACTCAGAACTCATACTATGAGGCTCATTCACAAGGGCAAAAATTACATTGGGATTTTCCTTAAAATGTGTAGCCAGGCGACTCCAAAAATCTTCAAAAGCTGCAACAGGCAAATCAGGAGAACCTATTATATCATCATAATAGCGGGCATAGTTGTGCGGATCCAGAACCACATGGGCCTCTTTAAAGGTGGCATATGCAACAAAATCTTCCATGCGTTCCAGTTCTGTAGAATTGAATGGTTCAAAAAGAGCCTGCTGTAGTCGTTCCCAACGAAAAGGCAGTCGGAAAACATTCATTCCTTTTTCCGTGAAATAATCCACTTCATCAGGATTGGGATATTCATAATGTGTATCATAAATACCTGGTAAATTGCTTGGATCAAATTCTGCACCAGCCAGATTTACTCCCCAATATTCCATTTGGGCTAAACTCACATTGGCCTTTAGCAGAACAACAAGGATTATTATAGTTGTTTTTAAATAAACTGAATTCAATACGATCTCCTCTTTCTGTTTGATCTTGTTTGTCTTAAGGAACCTGCACTTTAAATAATGTTGCTTGCAGCCTGGTTTTTATTATATAGTTCTTAAGATTGGCAGGGATTAATATGGACTGACCTTTTTTAAATGATTTGGATTGTCCATTCCAGCTTATGGAAATTTCTCCTTCAAACACAAGCACTATCTGAATACTTTTTGCATCCACATTTATCTCTGAGTTACTTACTAAGTTGATTTGTGAAATTTCAAATTCCGGTATATGTGTTTCATAAACAATTTGTTTTTGCCCGGCAATAGCACTTTGAACTTCTACAGGACTGCTTTCATAGGTCAGAATATCAAGCAATGCCTGCACATCCTGAAATTTTGGAGTCAGCCCGGCTCTTACAACATTATCCGAATTAGCCATGCATTCCACAATATTTCCTTCAAGATAGGCATGCGGCAAACCAGCTTTCAGAAAAAGAGCTTCTCCTTTGCGAAGGTGTATAAGATTTAACAAGAATAAAGAAAACAGTCCTGAGTCTGCTCCCGGATACAGTTTACGAAGCTCAAAAAATAGTTCTTCCGTTTCTGATAGTTCCTCTTTTAATGATAACGTTTGATCAAGTCTTTCAATAGCTCTTAAAAGATCTTCTTTATGAGTTTGTGATTTGTGCATCATGGAAGCATACATCTTTTTAACAAGTGCTTTAACAGACTCATCAGATATTTTATTTAATGACTTCATTTCCAACAGAATGTCGGCACCGATAAATTCAGTTATTTCAGGATATTCTTCAAGGGTCGCAATCAATTCGGGAAAGGATTTAAATCCTGCAAGCGCAGTAAGATTATCCAGGGCAACTGCAATTTCCGGTTTATGATTATCATCAGGGTAATGTTGCGGATCACGCTCATGCAGTTGTTGCGCCTGCTCTTTATTTGGATGTGCCTGGATGGAAAGTGCCTCGTTTGCAGAAAGTACTTTGAATAGGAACGGTAATTTGTTGGAAAATTTTTGTGCTACACTTTCACCCAGTATTTCATTTGGGAATTTAGCAATAAATTGATCTAAAGGTATCAGTCCACCATCTATCTCAATTCTTGCAGGAGCATTGGGATGTGTTCCCATCCACAGTTCAGCATAGGGTACATTTTTTTTTGCTTCAATTCCTGTAAATTGAGGAATAAAGGCTTTTTCGTTTTTCGTTCCCCAGGCATAGTTTTGAACAGCCCCGATTAACAGGTAAGGTTGTGCTTTAAATTCTTTCATTAAAAATATTCCTAAAAAGAATACAGATAGATTGACTTTGCATAAATTCTCTATCTTTATAATTACAATATAATTTATCGTTTTTTAAAACAACAGGCTAATTACAATATTTGTTATCTAAGATCATAGTCTAATTACAATTCTTGCCTGCTTTTTACAAAATAGCTAAATTGTTTTTCCATTTTTAGATAAGAGCTATGACACTTAATCCTGATGACTATCTCGTTCCTGAACAAGCTTTACAAACAGAAATAAAAATCAAAGGATCAAAGTTTATTTGCAGTGCGGCGCATTGCGTATCCAAGGAAGATGCTGAAACAAAATATGCAGATCTTAAAAAAAAATATTACAATGCTACACATAACTGCTTTGCCTGGCGCATCGATGAAGAAATATGGCGTTATTCTGATGATGGAGAACCAACAGGGACAGCCGGCAGACCTATTTTACAGACTATCGATTCCAAAGGGATAAAAGAAATTCTTTGTGTTGTAACACGCTACTATGGCGGAACAAAACTTGGTAGCGGCGGACTTATCCGGGCTTATGGAAACTCCGCACTGGAAACATTAAAGCAACTTAAAGTAAAAGTAAAAACGCATTGGGTCGAAATAGATATAAAATTTGATTATACACTTGAAAATTTAATACGCAAAACCTTGGCTGACTTTGGTGGAAGGATATATAATTCTGACTACAGCGATCTGATCAAGATGAGATTAAACCTGCCAAAAAGTAAAGCAGAGGATTATAAAAGCATCCTATTGGAAAAGTCAAACTCTTCAATTGAAATTATTTAATAATTATGGCCATAGCTGAAAAAAAGACTTCCGCGGCAAAGCGCGCAGCACAAAATGTTCTCACTATTAAGAATGTGGAAAAATCACTCGGTAATGAACTGATCATACATGATCTTTCTTTCTCTGTTAAGGGCGGTGAAACATTCGGACTTTTGGGTCCCAACGGTGCGGGTAAAACAACCATGATGCGCATGATTATGAATATTTTAAAACCTGACTTCGGCGAAATTCTTTTTAATGGTGAATCACGTGAAAAATTAAAAGCCCTGCATTTTGGCTATTTGCCTGAAGAACGGGGACTTTATCCAAGGGCAACCGTATTGGAAATGCTTGTATATTTTGGTACTCTGAACAATTTGGACAAGAGAAAGGCTGAAGTAGAGGCTATCCGTTATTTAGATCGCCTGGGCCTGGTAGAATTTACAGATGTGACAATAAATCGTCTGTCAAAAGGGATGCAGCAAAAGATTCAGTTTGTAGCTGCTTTCCTGCATGATCCCGATGTACTTATTTTAGATGAGCCTTTTTCCGGTCTTGATCCAATAAACCAGATCGTATTGCGCGACATCCTGAAGGAGTATAAAGAAAAGAATAAGATTTTAATCATTTCCACCCATCAGATGGAAATTGCTGAAAAGCTATGCGATCATATTGTTCTTATAAACAACGGCGAAGTTGTTCTTGACGGTAACATGCGTGACATAAAGAAAAAATTCAGGGAAGAGGCTTATCGCATTGAGGCTGATTCTTTTGATTTTTTAAAAGAAATAGACAACCTGGAAATATTAGAACAGGATAGCACATCCTGCAAAATAAAAATCAACAGCGACAAGGATCATCCCGCTGTTGTCCTTAATCGCATAAACAAAACGGCTAATATTCGCAAGTTTGAAATGGTAGAGCCATCACTGCACGATATATTTATAAAAATTATCCACAGACAAAATAAGAGCAATGAGTAATGAATGGTTTGTTTCGCATAGCCCGTTGGGAATTTATATCACGCGTTAAAACAAGATCTTTTTTCTTTAATACGTTTATATCACCCATTCTTATTACATCGATTTTCATTTTACCGATTTATTTTTTCAATTATCAACCAGAAGTTTCAGTAAAGCTGGTTGGAATTATTGATCTGACGCAGGAAAGAAATGTAGGACCGCAGCTACTAAGAGAATTAAATAAACAATACCGGCTAGACAACAAATTATCTGAATATGAGATCCTCAATGTTTCTGTAAAAGATTCGCAACCCCATCAGGTAGCGCAAGCAGAATTTAACACCATTAAATCAGAGCTTGATTCTATCACAGATCTTCATAACAAAATTAAAGAAGAGCGAGCCAGCTACTATACAAACCGTAATACACCCAATCGCCAATTTGCACTTAATAATTCCTACGAAAGACTACGTTTAGCACGTGAAGAAAAAGAATTGATCGAAATTGAGCTCAGCCGCTTTGAAGTAGTACTGGATAGCGTTTATGAGCAGGAAGCGCGCATTGCTGCCGATAAAATGATTCTCTCCAATGTTCTAAACTCTTACATGGTGTTTCCCGCAAACTTCGCTAAAACAGGTTACATCGAATATCACTCAAAAAATCCGGGTGATTTGCTTGATACAGAGCGCCTGGAGAAGGTGATGCAGAATATTATCATCCGTAAACGGATGACCGATGACAAAATGGAACGCAATAAAATGCGCGATCTGCTGCGTCCTATATACCTGGAAAAATATAAAATCAGCTCCGATACTCAAGAAGAATGGAATATTTATGCCCAGTTTTATGGCCCATTGATTGCAGTTTTCCTGTTGTTTATGGCTATCTTTACTTCTGGTGGCTACCTGTTCAGTGGTGTGCTGCAAGAAAAATCCAATCGCGTTATGGAAGTATTAATGTCTTATGCCACAAGCACACAAATTATGGGTGGTAAAATTTTAGGACTGGGGTTTTTAGGACTTGTTCAGATATTTAGCTGGTTTGCGATGATCGGACTGCTGATTGCCAGCGGGTTTTTATCTACAGCGGGGCTTGGCTATCTCAACTTTGAAAACGCCTTATATTTTTTACTTTATTTCAGTCTGGGTTTTCTGTTTTATGGTGCAATTTTCATCACAGCTGGTTCGATTTTTGCGAGCGAATATGATGCCCAGCAGATTAACCAGTTTTTAAGGACAATGGCCATCTTTCCTGTTTTAATTTCCTTAATTGTTTTAACTGATCCCAATTCAACCTGGATCAGGGTTTTAAGTTATATTCCTTTTTTAAGTCCCTCTTTTATGATTCTGCGCATCCCGCTAAGTTCTGTCCCAGTCAGTACGGACATATTATTTACATCTATCATCATGATTATCTCTATTCTGGTTATAATATACATTTCTGGCAAGCTATTCAGAGTTACTACTCTTATGCAGGGAAAACAACCGTCTTTCAGGGAAATTATTTATTGGATAAGAAATAGTTAAAAGCTCTTGCATTCACCATAAAATATTTAAATCTTGACTTATTGTACGTTTGTGCTTATTTTTGGTGTACTTTTGTATATTTATCCACGGGGGGATACTATGAGTAAATATCTGACTGAGCGTCAAAAAGAGATAATGGAAATTATAGCACAGCATATCAAAGAAAAAAGTTACGCACCAACCTACCAGGAACTGGCTAATATTCTGAATATAAAATCCAAGTATGCCATTCTTAAACATATTGACAGCCTGGTAGCAAAAGGTTACCTGGAAAAAGATTCTTCTGCACGGGCTTTGCGCATTATGCACCCCGATTACCAACCAGCTACAAATGACAATTATGAAGTACCCCTGGTGGGTCGCGTTGCCGCCGGTTATCCAATTTTAGCCCAGGAAAATGTAGAGCGTTATATTTCAATCCCGCGGGCTATGATAAAATCTGAAGGACGTTACTTTGCTCTAAAAGTGCAGGGTGACAGTATGATCAATGCCGGTATTTTTGAAAATGATCTGGTAATTGTGCACTCTGCCAATACGGCTTATTCCAAAGATATTATTGTTGCCTTGCTTGAAGATGAGGTCACGGTTAAAAGATTGATGAAAGAAAATGGTGGTACATATCTGAAAGCAGAAAATCAGAATTATCCTGATATTTATCCGGCAGGTGATTGGTCTATTCAGGGAAAAGTAGTTGGTTTAATTCGGGAAATGGCTAATTAATGAAAACCAAAGAAACTATCATTACCACTGCTTCTACCCTCGACAAAGAATTTTACAATATTCCTTTATTCGGTGAAGTTAAGGTTGAGCACAATGAGAATTATAATGGCGACTATAGACTGGGCGAGATAATTACTAATTCTCAGAAAAGAAACGCTAAAAGTTTAAATTTACGTGCTACAGACGACGGCCTTTCGGGTATTGGAATTTATAAGGGTGATTTCTTAACCTTTGCGCTAAACAGCCAGCTTACAAATGGTGATATCGCTGTGATTCAATTGGGCTACAAGATTTATGTGCGTAAAATATTCTT
>CAVRRG010000069.1:0-44018 GCA_963723365.1 Calditrichota bacterium
CGCAAAGAGGCACTATCTTCGATCGTACAGGTAACAAACTGGCAACGAATATTATTTATTATGATATTGCGGCGGACCCCCATCTTGTCAAAAATAAAAGCTATATAGCCAAAACCCTGGCTCATTCTTTTTCCAGGCCTGCAAGTCATTATCTTAAAAAAATGAATCGACCGTCACATTTCGCCTATTTGGAGCGGCGAACAACAGCTGAGTCGATCAAGTCTCTGCTTGATTTAAAAGATCCGGGCCTTATCCGTTTTGAAAATTTCCGGCGCTATTATCCCTATGGTTCATATGCGGCACAATTACTAGGCTTTACGGATCCGGATGATAATGGCTTAAGTGGTCTTGAAAGCCAATTTGAGGAAAAGTTAAAGGGCGTTGAAGGCAAAGCTATACTTCAGTACGATGCTGCTCGCGGCGTATCTTTTAATGCAGATTACCCTATGCTAAAACCAATCTCCGGGCTTAATTATTACCTCACGCTTGATAAAGATATTCAAACGGTAGTGGAGAAAGAGTTAAAAAAAGGTGTTGATCGGGTGAAAGCAAAATCCGGTATGGCAATAGTTCTAGATCCTAATACAGGTGAAGTTCTGGCTATGGCTAATTACCCGAATTTTAATCCCAATAATCACCGAAAATATAAAGAGTGGATCAAGAAAAACAGAACAGTTATGGATGTGTTTGAACCAGGATCTACTTTTAAAATGTTTACAGCGGCCGCATTGCTGCAGGAGAGAATTAAAAAACCAGATGACATCGTGTTTTGTGAAAATGGTAAAATGCAGATTTATGACCATGAAATAAATGATACAAAAAAACATGGCTGGTTAAGCTTTAAAAAAGTTATTGAAAAGTCTTCAAATATTGGAATGGTAAAACTTTCCCAGGAGCTGCCCTCAAATACATTATTTCGCTATTTAAAAGGTTTTGGTTTTGGATCAGCAACAGAAATAGGGTTATGGGGAGAATCTGATGGCCTATTGACCAGGCCTTCACAATGGTCTGGATTATCGAAAGCGATAATAGGAATAGGACAGGAAATAGGCGTTACGGCTCTGCAAATAACATCTGCTTTTGGGGCACTTGTTAACGGCGGTTATTTATACAGACCATATATTATTAGTCATGCTGAAGACCCAGCCGGAGGGCGCTGGATAGAGCTTAATAAACCTCATAAAATACGCCAGATAATATCGCCGGAGGTTGGGGCCATCGTTAAGGGCTTTATGAAAGGTGTTGTTAATAAGGGCACGGGTAGTAAAGCTAACGTTGAAAACATTCAGGTAGGCGGTAAAACAGGTACAGCGCAAAAGTTCAGCAAAGAGAAATCGCGTTATTATTCCAGCAAATATGTGGCAAGTTTTATCGGATTTGCACCGTTTGAAGAACCTAAATATGTATGCGCTATTTTTATTGATGAGCCGAAAACACAGCGCTATGGGGGCGATGCTGCTGCCCCGGTTTTTGCCGAAGTAATTAAGCAAATTGCATATTTTAATCATTCAATACCTGTTTTAAAAGATGAAAAGTTAAAAAACCAAATATACGTTGAAAAAGTAAATTCCTACCCGCAACTCGAAGGTTTTGAACTTGAGCAAACAATTACATATCTGGAAGAAAAAGACTTTGATGTTGAAGTAGAAGGTTCAGGGCGAATCGTCAAATCCATATCTCATAAAGATGAGACGGTTGTTCTTAATTGCGGCGAAAATGAAATTCATTTAAAGCAGATGCCAGACTTAAATGGATTAACACTACGCCAGGCCTTAAAACAGATGGACTTTTCAAAATTATCGGTAAAAATTGATGGCAGTGGCAAGGTTTATAAGCAATCAATACCTCGTGGGACCGAATTAAAAACAAAAAAACAAGTTATTCTGAGTCTAAAGTGAAATGTTTTTAAAAGAACTCTTTAAGAACAGCGAAGAACATTTAAATCCGGAATTTGAATCAGTTGAGATAAAAAAACTACAATATGATTCGCGTAAAATTAAAAAGGGAGATCTTTTTGTTGCAGTAAATGGATACCAATTAGACGGGCATGATTATCTGCAACAGGTTTATGAAAATGGCGCGGCTTTAGCTGTTGTCGAAAAAAAAAATCCAGGACATTCCACTGAAGCAGGTTGTTGTTAAAGATTCAAGATTTACGATGGCCAGACTGGCTTATGGATATTATAAGAAATACCTGGATCAAATTGATCTTATTGGAATTACGGGCACCAATGGTAAAACGACATGCAGCTATTTGATTCACTCAATAATGGAAGCGGCTGGCGTGTCCTGCGGCTTAGCAGGCACAATTGTTTACATAATTGGTACTAAAAAAATTGATGCCTGGAATACCACGCCAGAATCGATTGATTTATATGAGATGCTGGCCCGGATGCAGCAGGCAGGCAACAAAGCGTGTGTTTTGGAAGTTTCTTCGCATGCATTAGCTCTAAATAGAGTAGCAGGTTTAAAATTTAAAACGGCAGTTTTTACCAACTTAAGTAGGGATCACATGGATTTTCATTCGGATATGGAATCTTATTTTAGCGCGAAGAATAAATTATTTCAGCAGCTTAGCGCTTCGGGGACAGCTGTCATAAATAATGACGATCCTTACGGCAGGAGGCTTTTAAGAAACCCCGGGGATATATCTTTTGGGGTTTCAAAAGAGTCTCTTGTTTATGCAAAGCAATGGGATACATCAATAAAAGGAACAGAAGTCCTTATTTCAACAGCAAAGGGCGAGATAAATATTAATTCTCCCCTAATTGGTGATTTTAATATTTACAACATTCTAACTGCTGTTGCAACGGGATTAGCGCAGGATATTCCAGTAGAAATTATTAAAAAAGGAATTAACAAATTAAAGATTATCCCTGGCCGTCTTGAGCCATACCCCCTTAATAATGGAGCCATAGCTGTTATTGACTATGCCCATACTCCCGATGCATTAGAAAAAGCATTGAATACGGTACGCAAGATTACTAAAAATAAAGTAATTGTTCTGTTCGGTTGCGGCGGGGATCGTGATAAGGGTAAAAGACCGGAAATGGGCAGGATAGCCCAGCAATTAGCGGACGTAATTTTTGTAACGGATGATAACCCCAGAAATGAAAATTCTTTTAATATTATTGATGACATTTTAGCTGGAATGAAAAAATCAGACAGAGTTCATACCATTCCAAAAAGGGAACAAGCAATTAAAGAGGCCCTAAAGAGCTCTCATAAAGGCGATATTGTGCTTATCGCCGGCAAAGGACACGAAACCTATCAGGTTATTGGCAGCACTAAGTATCCATTTGATGAAGCGAAAATTATCAGGGAAGTTTAGAATTATGCTTAATATTTCTCTTAATGATTTTTTGAAATTAAAGGATGTTCGTTTTGTAAATATCTCGGATGAAAAATTCAAAATCCGGCATTTAAAGGGCATTTCACTTAATTCCCAGGTCATAGAACAGCAAGAGGTTTTTTGGGCAATTAAAGGCCAAAATTTTGACGGAAATGATTTTGTGCGCGAAGCGCATACCGGAGGTGCTATTTTCTCCGTTATCGCAGATGACCACTATGATGAATTGCATAATCTTGGCATTCCGATGGTAGTTGTACCTGATACCGTGAAAGCGCTAAATGAATTAGCACAGATCCATAGATCAAAATATAATATTCCGGTTATCGGCATAACTGGTTCAAATGGAAAGACAACCGTAAAAGAAATGATTGCCGATATTCTGCAATCAAAAATTAATGTTCATAAAACAAAAGGAAATCAAAATAATCAGATTGGTTGCCCCTTAACCATGCTTAATCTGGATGAAAACCATCAAACAGCTATCCTTGAGCTGGGAACAAGCCATTTTGGTGAAATTGATATTCTTTCTAAGACAGTCCAGCCAACCCATGCCTTAATAACAGTAATTGGGGAAGCTCATTTAGATGGATTAAAAAATCTTAAGGGTGTGGCCAAAGAAAAACTGAAGATTTTTGATAATTTGAAATATGGATCTACGGTTTATAAAAACCTTGATGATCCTTTTGTTGCGAAATACGATCGTCCAAATCTGAAATATGTTAGCTACTCGTTTAAGCGAAAAAAGACTGATTACAAAGGCGAATATGGAACAATTGATGATAAAGGTTGCGGTAGTTTCACAGTAAATGGGGGCCCGGAAATTAGATTAAAAGTTCCTGGTCTGCACAATGTACAAAATGCATTGGTTGCTGCGGTGGTTGCACTCGATTTTGGTTTTTCTAATGATGAGGTCAAAAGGTGTTTGGAAAATTACGAAGGCTTTCAAAGGCGCATGCAGGTAATTAAATGGAATGAAGTTACAATTGTAAATGATGCATATAATGCAAATCCCGCTTCCATGAAATTGGCAATTGAATCAGTTTTAAATATGAAACGAAAAGGGAAGCTCTATTTGGCTCTTGGTGACATGAATGAGCTTGGCAGACATAGTAAACAAATGCATATCGACCTGCTGAAGTTTTCGCAAAAAAAAGAGATTCATTCCATTTTCATCATCGGCAAAAAAATTGAAACAGCGCTCAAAGAACTAACACCAGCGCATCAAAAGAAAATTATGGTTTGTCCGGATTTACATGACCTGGCTAACCTCATTTCAAAAACGGTTAAAAGCGGCGATATACTTTTACTAAAAGGCTCCAGGGGAATGCAAATGGAAAAAGTAATGGCTTATCTGCCCTAAAGAAAAGGTAAAATTTTGTTAGCAGATTTTTTATATCAATTTACAGATTCGTTTTTTGGATTCAATGTATTCCGGTATATCACTGTTCGGGGGGCAATGGCCGCTGTGACAGCGCTGCTCTTTACAATTTGGCTGGGACCGAAGATTATCAGGACCCTTCAAAAGCACCAGATTGGTGAAGAAATTAGGTCAGATGGACCGGAGTCCCATATGCATAAAAGGGGAACTCCAACAATGGGCGGCTTAATTATTCTATTATCCCTTACTGTTGGTACCGTATTATGGGCTAACTTAACCAATATGTACCTTGTTCTGGTACTTATTGCAACTTTAGCAATGGGAACGGTTGGATTTATTGATGACTACTTGAAGACTGTGCTCAAATTGAAAAAAGGTCTAATTGGACGGTATAAATTAGCTGGACAAATTTCATTGGGTCTTTTTTTTGGTTTGGTGATTGTATACCATCCATTTTTTGAAGGCATTCATTCCAATACGAGTATTCCGTTTTTCAAAAACCTGGAAATTGATTTCGGGATTTTTTATGTTCCCATAATTATTTTCGTTTTAACTGCAGCATCAAATTCGGTTAACCTGACCGATGGCTTAGATGGCCTGGCATCCGGGCTTTCTTCAGTAACCTTTATTAGTTCTGGCAGGAATTGCTTACGTAACCAGTAATGTCAATTTTAGCAATTATCTCAATATTATTTATCTCCCGGGTTCACAAGAGTTAGTCATTTTTTGTATGGCAGTATTTGGCGCCACGACGGCATTTCTATGGTATAATGCCTATCCGGCACAGGTGTTCATGGGTGATACCGGATCATTAGCTCTTGGCAGTGCCATGGGCGCAGTGGCGGTACTATTAAAAAAAGAGTTATTACTGCTATTTATTGCAGGAGTTTTTATCGCAGAGACCTTGTCGGTTATTATTCAGACTAGCTATTTCAAATATACAAAGAAAAAATATGGTGCGGGCAAGCGTGTATTTTTAATGGCTCCTATACATCACCATTTTGAACTGAAAGGGTGGCATGAAGCTAAAGTTGTTACGCGTTTTTGGATCATTGGGATAATAATCGCACTGCTTAGTGTGGCCACTTTTAAAACACAATAGAATGAAAGTAATGGGAAAAAAAATAACAATATTGGGTGCTGCTCGCAGCGGTTTAGCAGCTGCTAAAATGCTGAGCAAATCCGGGGCCCGGGTTTTTATCAGTGATTGCGGATTGCCAAAAGATTTAAAAGACAGAATGCAAAGCTTAGATCTGCATAATGTGTTATTTGAAACCGGCATGCATAGCGAAAAGGCCTATAATGCTGATTTTGCCGTTTTAAGCCCGGGAATTGCGGTCTCTTCTGATATTGTTCAAAAATTATATAAAAAACAGATACCTGTTTATTCGGAAGTTGAGGCAGCTTTTTGGTTTAATAAATCATCGATGATAGCAGTTACAGGCTCTAATGGAAAAACCACAACAGTAACATTAATTGGAGAAATGCTGCGCAAAATGAACCCGCAATCTATTGTTGCCGGTAATATTGGCCAGGCATTTTCTGAATTTGTCCTCGAGTCTAAAAAGGGGCAATGGAGCGTAGTGGAATTATCAAGTTTTCAACTGGAAACAATAGACTCCTTTAAACCTGATGTGGCTGTTATTCTTAATTTTGCACCAAATCATTTAGATCGGTATGACTCATATGAAGATTATTTAAAGGCAAAGTGGCGCATTACAAAAAATTTGACTGAAAAAGAAGTCCTTATTTATAACGCTGATGATGAAAATTTAAAATCACGCATAAGAAATTCAAACAGTCCTGCCATTGGATTTTCTACGAAATCAATAAATGAAACCGGGGCAGGGTATTTTCAGGACGCAATTTACCTTTATGGTGAGAAATTTATTTCAATAACAGAAATAGCTCTGAAAGGTCTTCATAATTATATGAATATAATGGCTGCCATACTTGCCGCACAAAAAGCAGGAGTAGACCTCCAGGATATGCGGGATGTTCTAAAAGAATTTAAAGGTGTTGAGCACAGATTGGAAAAAGTTACCGTTATTGACGGAAAAACATTTATAAATGATTCCAAGGCAACAACGGTAGAATCTTTAATGTACGCTCTACAAAGCTTTGATATGCCTATTGTGCTGATTGCGGGTGGAAAAGATAAAGGCAGTGACTTCAGCCGCTTAAATAAGTTAATCCATAAGAATGTTAAAGCGTTGGTACTAATTGGAACTGCTGCTGAAAAAATGAAAAAGAACTGGCAGGAGATAAAGCCTGTGCATATGGCAGCAACATTAAAAGAAGCTGTAGAAAAAGCGTCTGCACTAGCTGAGAAAAATGAAGTAGTGTTACTTTCACCAGCATGCGCCAGTTTTGATATGTTTGCAAATTATGAAGATCGTGGTGCTAAGTTTAAACATTTTGTACATGAACTAGAACGTTAATTTGAGTGTGATAATGTATAGTAAAAAAGTTGATATTATTTTAGCAAGCTCTGTTATTCTTTTAATTATGTTAGGGCAAATAATGGTGTTTAGTGCCAGTTCTATGTACGCTAATTCAGTTTTTGGTTCCCTGACCTATTTTTTCCAGAAACAGCTTATTTGGGGCTTTATCAGCATTCTACTCATGATTACTGTCTCAAAAATAGATTATAAAAAACTTAAATCTGAAAAAATTGCAATTTTCCTGACCACCTTCACCATAATTCTTTTATTTGGATTATTGTTTTTTGGCTATACCGTTAAGGGCGCAACACGCTGGTATAATCTGGGATTTCTAAGTTTTCAACCATCAGAGCTGGCTAAAATTTCCATTATTGTCTACCTGGCTCAAAAACTTTCAAAAAGCGGCATTGAAAAATTAGACTTTAAAACTTTCTTAATGCCTATATATTTCATGTTAGGCAGTATTCTTTTGCTTGTTTTAATCCAACCGGATTTAAGCACGGCAATGATGATAGGAGCTATCGCCATATTGATGCTCTTTGTTAGCAGGGTAAAACAAAGCTATTTGCTCTACACATCCTTTTCATTTATTCCTTTGGGCTTATTTATAATGAGCAGGAACAGTTACCAGGTCGACAGAATAAAGGACTGGGCAAACAGTATTTTTGATCCATTGTTGGCTGCACACCAGGTAAAACAGTCGATTATTGGTATTGGAAGGGGAGGTCTGGTAGGCAATGGAATGGGAGAAAGTAAACAAAAGTTGTTTTTTCTTCCGGATTCGCATACAGATTTCATTTTTTCCATTATCGGGGAAGAATTTGGTTTTATTGGTACAACTTTAATTTTGATTTTATTTGTTCTGATACTAATCCGCGGTTTACGGATTGCAAAAAACGCGCCCGATGGATTTGGGCAGTTTTTAGCCTTAGGCGTAACTCTTAACGTTGTATTGTATGCTTTTACAAATGTAGCTGTTGTTACAAATTTATTTCCGGCGACAGGTTTACCAATGCCTTTTGTCAGCTATGGCGGTTCTCACTTAATATTTATGGGCATAAGTGTTGGCTTTCTACTCAATATTTCAAGGCATGTTAGACCTGTTAAGGTAGATGCAGGCTGGGACGATTTTCAATCACAAAGAGTTAAGATGAATTCATCATTGATAGAGGTCCAATAAATGGATGCGATCTTAAAGGTAGCTTTTGCCGGAGGCGGAACAGCCGGACATCTTTATCCCGCTATAAACCTGGCAAAGGTATTTGAGAAAAAAATCAGTAGTGAATTCCTGTTTTTTGGCACAAAGCGCGGAATAGAGGCTACAAAAATCCCTGAAATTGGCTATAGACTGGAATTGCTTAATATTCAGGGTTTTCATAGAAGGTTCAGTCTTCAGAATCTGCTGTTTTTGTTTAGACTTTTGAGCAGTTTGTTTAAAAGCCGTAAAATTTTAAAGGCCTTTAAACCGCATCTTGTCGTTGGTACTGGCGGATATGTCATGGGTCCCGTTTTACGAATGGCAATGAGTCTTGGTATCACAACTGCCCTGCAGGAGCAAAACAGTTTTCCGGGTGTTACAACCCGCCTGCTAGCCCCCAAAGCGGACATAGTTTTTACAGCGTACAAAGAAGTGGCACAATATTTAGATGCAGGAACCAAAATTAGTTTAACCGGCAATCCTGTTTTGGTTGGCAGGAATACTTTAGAAAAAAGCCAGCTTACAAAAATGTTTGGATTACAGGATCAATTAAAAACTATTCTGGTATTCGGAGGCAGCCAGGGGGCTGCAACAATCAATAATGCCATAAAGAACATAATGGAAGAAAAAAGTCTTCCCCCTTATGTGCAGATATTATGGCAGTGTGGGAAAAGTCAATATGATGATTATCGTAATTGGATGGAAAAAAAGGGTATTAAGAATGTTAGTTTGAAACCCTTTATTGATGATATGTGGTCAGCATACAAATTAGCAGATTTTTGTATTTGCAGGGCCGGCGCAATGAGCTTGGCTGAACTGGAAATAGCAAAATTGCCATCTATTTTAATTCCTTTAAAAGGTTCAGCGGGAAATCATCAATACAAAAATGCACAGGCAATGGAGGAAAAAGGGTTTTCTAAATTAATTGATGATAATGGCTTTTTAGCACAGAGTTTGTATGAAATGATTTCTAATTGGCTTACCAAACCTCAGGAATTAGAAGCAATTCAAAAAAAAATGGACATCTATCAACAAGAAGATGCCGCTGAAAAAATTGTTACAGAAGTACTCAAAATTTTAGCAGAAAAAAATGTCTGGCCCGATGAATTTAAGTAAAACAAGAAAGGCACATTTTATAGGAATCGGTGGCGCCGGTATGAGTGGTTTAGCAGATATTTTAATTGAAATGGGTATCATTGTTAGTGGTTCTGACCGCGAGATTTCAGCGACTACAAATTATTTAAAAAAAAGGGGTGCTTCTTTTTTTTTAGGACATGATTTAAAAAATGTAGGTGATGCGGATCTGTTGGTATACAGCTCAGCCGTCGCCATGGATAATCCGGAGTTAATGGAAGCAAAAAAGAGAGGAATTCCCTCAATAAAACGAGCAAAATTACTTGGAATTTTGATGCAGGAACAAAGAAGGAATAGCTATAGCAGGTACGCATGGGAAAACCACAACGACATCGATTATTGGACATATGCTGCTTGAAAATGAGTTGGATCCAACCATTGTTGTTGGCGGAAAAATGCAAAATTCACAAACAAACGCAAAATTAGGAAAGGGAAAATACTTCGTAACTGAAGCTGATGAGTTTGACAGATCATTTCTTACTCTTTTCCCTAAAATTTCTATTGTGACAAGTTTGGAGGAGGATCATTTGGACATATATAAAGATTTAGATGATTTAAAAAGTACTTTTTCAAAATTTACAAATCAGACTGCTTACGACGGATTGGTACTGCTCAATAATGATGATGAAAATGCCATGGATCTTAAAGAGAAAACCACGAGAGATACCCAAACTTATGGTTTATCAAAAGATTCAGATGTGCTTGCCAAAAACATCTGTTTTAAAAATGGCAGAACAAGTTTTGATGTTGAAGTAAATGGGCAGATTAAAGGAAATATCGAATTGAATATGCCCGGAAATCATAATATAAAAAATGCTTTGGCAGCTATTTCTGTTGGATTGAAACTTGGCATTTCTTTTGTTGGCATAAAGAAATCTCTTTCCTCTTTTAATGGCGTTCAGCGTCGCTTTGAATTTAAAGCGGAAATTAATGGTATTCATTTCTATGATGATTATGCGCACCATCCATCGGAAGTACGTGCAGCAATAAGTGCTGCAAAATCGGGGTGGAACAAACGTGTAGTCGTTGTTTTTCAACCCCATTTATTTAGCAGGACATTAGATTTTTCCAAGGACTTTGCATTTGCCCTGGATATGGCTGATAAGGTTATTCTAACCCCGATTTACCCGGCCAGGGAAAAACCTATTCCCGGTGTTTCATCTTCTCTAATCTCCGATCAAATGGAAAAAGAGTGCACTGTTGTAGAGCACAAGGAATTGATTGAGCAGGAAATTATAAAAGAGGCCAGACCAGGAGACCTTATAATAACGATGGGGGCGGGCGATATCTGGCTATTTGGGGAGATGGCATTAAAACAATTACAAGAAAGGGAAAAAAGTGCTCAATAAGAGCCATTTAAAGAGATCAAAAAAGAAAACGGGTCTCAAGTCTCTTCTATTATACTTTATTGTAATAGTGTTTCTATCAGTTTTGGCCTATGGCTATAAAATGTTTAATGCACATTTACAGGAAAGTTTTTCAAAGTTCGAATTGGAAGATATACATATTTCCGGCAACCATATTTTGGCAGATGAACAGGTATTGAAAATATTAGGTTTGGAATCAGGCTCAAAACTTCTTGAGATTAGCGCACTTACAGTTATTGAAAAACTGAAAAAATCACCATATGTAAGGGCAGTAAACGCGGTATACAGTTTGCCTTCAACCTTAAGAATAAATATACAGGAAAGAAAACCAATAGCTTTTTTATATGGACGCGGATTAAATATGATTGACGAGGAGAGCTTTATATTGCCGGTACCAGAAACGAATATAAGCTGGAATTTACCTGTAATCACAGGAATAAAAGAGAAACTTGGTTTGCAGGGGGCTGTTACAATTTCACCACAAGTAAAATTAGCTGTAAAAATAACCAGGTATTTGAATGTTGTTGACATGCCGCTCAGAGAAATGGTATCTGAAATATCTTTTGCTAATAAGAATTATATAGAAATGGGCTTGACCGGATCGAGCACAATAATAAAAGTTGATTATGAAAACTACCCGGAACAGTTGTTTATTGCCTCCAGGTATATAAAAGATTATGTCGATTTTGATCAAATGGATAAACTGGAATATGTTGATGTTCGCTTTAATGGACAAATAATTATTAAAGAAATAAAAGTATAAATTTTATTACACGGAATTGAGAATGAAAAGAGACGACATAATTGTCGGTTTAGATATTGGAACTACTAAAATAGCGGCAGTTGTGGGCAGAAAAGATGAATATGGTCAATTGAATATTGTAGGCGTTGGACATTCAGCATCAGACGGATTAAGACGCGGAGTTGTTATCAATATTCGTAAGACTATTCAGTCAATTAAAAAAGCCATTGACGACGCTGAATTGATGTCTGGTCATAAAATTACACGTGTATATGCCGGTATTGCCGGTGACCATATTCGATCAATAAATAGCAAAGGTGTTATAGCCGTTGGCAGCAAGGATAAAATAATTACCGAACAAGACGTTGAGAGAGTCATTGATGCCGCTAAAGCAATTGCTCTTCCGATGGACCGTGAAATATTGCATGTTCTTCCTCAGGAATACATTGTTGATGAACAGCAAGGAATTAAAAATCCGGTCGGGATGTCTGGCACCCGTTTGGAAGCAG
Organism: Calditrichota bacterium; assembly: GCA_963723365.1. Classification (GTDB taxonomy): domain Bacteria; phylum Calditrichota; class Calditrichia; order Calditrichales; family J004; genus CAVRRG01. Next base: position 12,125 of record CAVRRG010000069.1, read on the forward strand.
AGGTGCATATAGTAACAGCGGCAGCAGCATCGGCTCAAAATATCGTTAACTGTATACACGATGCCGGCTACGAAGTGGCAGATATTGTTTTGGAACCCTATGCTTCCAGCCTGGCTGTTTTAGATACCGATGAAAAAGAACTCGGAGTAGCTATTGTGGATATTGGAGGTGGCACAACAGATATAGCTGTTTTCTTCGATGGAAGTATTCGCTCAACCTCAGTTCTCGGATTAGGTGGCCAACATTTAACAAGCGATATTTCTCAAGGATTAAGGACTTCTGCGGAACAGGCAGAAGAAATAAAAAAAAGTTTCGGCGTTGCAGTTCAGACACTTATCGAGAAAGATGAGTTAATTAAGGTACCGGGAGTTGGCGGCAGGCAATCGCGCGATGTATCGAGGGTTCTTTTATCCGGTATTATTCAGCCCCGCATGGAAGAAATACTGCAGTTGGCTATGAAGGAAATGGAAAAATCAAAAATTATTGAGTTTATTGGCGCTGGAGTTGTACTTACCGGTGGGGCTGCACTGCTAAAAGGTATTGTCCCTTTGGCAGAACGTGTATTTGGTATGCCGGTAAAAATTGGCAAACCCATTGTCAGCGGTGGTCTTGAAGACAGTGTTGATAGCCCTATGTATGCCACCGGGGTTGGACTGATTCATTACGCATTAAAACATGAAGATGAAGATGAAGGTATAGATAAAACTGGTTTCAACTGGATTTTGAACCGTTTTCGTGCCTTTTTTGATGATTTATTTAAATAATATTCCATAGTATCACAATATCGGGAGAATTAGGATGATACAATTTGATTCGCTTGCTGAGCAAATAGCAAAGATTAAAGTTGTCGGTGTTGGCGGCGCAGGAGGCAATGCCATCAACGGAATGATTGACGCAGGATTGACAGGTGTTGAGTTTATTGTAGTTAATACGGATGCTCAGGACTTGGATAAGAATAAAGCGCTTAATAAAATCCAAATCGGAAAAACCCTTACAAAAGGTTTAGGGGCCGGAGCCAATCCGGACTATGGCGTCCGCGCAATGGAAGAGGATAAAGAACTTATCCTTAACGCTCTTACCGGTGCTGACATGGTTTTTGTAACCTGTGGTATGGGAGGTGGAACAGGAACCGGAGCTTCTCCCATTATTGCGGAAGTAGCGAAAGACCTTGGTGCATTAACTGTAGGAATTGTGACAATGCCTTTTCTGTTTGAAGGACCTGTGCGTTTAAGAAATGCTGAACGTGGCATTAATGCCATGCGGGAAAGGGTAGACACAATGCTGGTAATTCCTAATGACCGCATTTTTTCAATTATAGATAAAAATACTTCGGTAATTGAAGCTTTTAAAACTGTTGATTCAATTTTACATGAAGCAACCCGCAGTATTTCCGACTTAATAAATGTTCATGGTTATGTCAATCTTGATTTTGCAGATGTTAAAACAATAATGGCGGGAATGGGTGATGCTCTTATGGGCAGTGGAACAGCCACAGGGGAAAACAGGGCCATCGTCGCTGCTGAACAGGCAACCACCAGTCCACTGCTCGATGGTGCAGATATTAGTGGAGCACGGGGCGTATTGATTAATATTACTGGTGGAACAACATTAGGAATGTTTGAAGTAGGAGAAGCAGCAACGCATATACAGCAAGCTTCAGGTGATGGAGCTAATGTTATCTGGGGTATGGTCATTGATGAAAAGATGGAAGATAAAATTCGTGTGACGGTTATTGCAACAGGATTTAATAAAGATGCACATATGGCTGATACGCTGCAAAAACCAAAACTCGAAGAAACACCATTACAGACAGTAGATGATTTTACACCAAATGATTTTAAAGAATTAGATAAACCGACCTTTAAAAGAGAAAAGAAAAAGATTGATCCTTTAGAAAACTCCGGTCATCTGCAAATATTCGAATTAAATGAACTGGAAGAAGGTCCGGAGAACATAGATAATCTTGATATACCTACCTTTCTTAGAAAACAGATCGACTAAACCGATCTAACCGGGAAAGGGCTGCTCCCGTGCTCTTTCCCTTTTTCAATTTGACATTCAAATAATATGTATAATGATTAAATTTAGCAGATGTAAAAAATAAGGCAGGTTTAAAACTAGGTATATAAATAAAAGTTTATAGAAAAATTTAGCGGCTGCTGGTATTACTTTGGAATTCGAGCTGCTGAGTAATAAGGGTTATTTCTTATACAGTTCCCAAAAATCTTAAAGATCCTAAATTTGTGATAAATGTTTTTCTGCTTTTGATGCTAATACGCTATTTGGAAAATCTCTTAGAAATCTATCAAATTCTTCTCTTGCTTTAGTTTTGTCGCCCTTTTTCAAATAACACAATCCAAGTTTATATTGAGCATCGTCTAATTTGTTAGATTTAGGGAAGGTGAAAACCATTTCAAAATCTAATATAGCAGCGTTATATTGACCTAAAGCAAAATGACATTCTCCAATCCAATACTGGGCATTGTCAGACAAAGAGTGCTGAGAGCTGGCACTTAACAGTGATTCAAAAAGAGGAATTGCTGCATTGTAATTCCTGGCTTCAAACTCTGCCCGGGCATCGTCATATCTCATTTGATATTCTTCCATGGAAATGTCACTTACAATTACGGAGGAAGAGCTGCTCGTCATGGGCTTTTTTTGTAACTCATTGGCCTGGACGGAAATTTTCGCATTTAAGATCTGCAATGGTATTATCTTTTTGCTTTACTTGTTTTTCTAATTTGTTGATCGTGTCTTCCAGTTTTTTCTTTTCCGCTGGGGTAACAGCTGCCGGTTGAGACGTGTTAATCATATCACTTGTGCCCAAAAGGTCCAGTTTTTCGCCATTATCCTGCTTTTTTTGTTTTGTACTTTCCTTTTTAGGCTGTTCTTTTTCAGTCTGTATTCCTAATAAAGCTTCAATATCATCCAACTCTTTTTGATTTTGTTCATCATCTGAAAAGCTGTCACTCTCGTCCGCGCTTCCTGCACAGCTCAAGATTAAAAGCATTGAAACAAATAAAACTATTAATGATTTAATTGATCTGATTTCCATCTCAAACCTCCATTTATAAAAAAATTAAACACTAAAATTTATGACCTAACTGCAATAAAATCAACTTATTATTATAGCCAGAAATTTATATCAAGAATTTATTTCTGGCTATATTTTGAACAACCCCAAGCATAAGCATGATCGACAGTAAAAATGATCCGCCGTAACTTATAAACGGTAACGGTAATCCAGTTACCGGTGCCACCCCAACTGTCATTCCAATATTCACAAATACATGAAAAAACAGTACACTGGTAACTCCAAGTAACGTAATACTTGAGAACGTTGATCTTACTGTCGACGCAAGTTTAATAAGGTATAATAACAATAACAAAAATATTAGCAGTACAAAAAGTACGCCCATGAAGCCCCATTCTTCAGCAATTACGGAAAAAATGAAATCGGTATGTTGCGCGGGCAAAAATTTCAGATGTGTTTGTGTTCCGTTCATAAAGCCTTTGCCCCAAATTCCACCGGAGCCGACAGCCACCTGGCTCTGAATTATCTGATAGCCTGCCCCACGCGGATCACTCTCAGGATTTAAAAATGTTAATATTCTTCCCTTCTGGTATGGTTGCAGCTGATCCCACAGTAAGGGTGTCGCAAAACCAATACCAATATGCACGGTTAAAACCAGCAAACCCAAAAAAATCTTCTGATGGCTGAGAAATAACACTACTAATACAATAAATAACCAGGCAGCCAGCATGTAAAGGTTAAAGGAAACTAAGACAGTTAAAATGGGTGACATTAGTAAAAACAGAGGAAACCATCTCAATCCAGACCAGAATAATAAAGGTATTAGCAAAGAGGCATATACCAGTGAGGTACCCAAATCAGGCTGACGGAAAATGAGTATAAAGGGCACAATTATCAACAGCAGCAGGATTGCAAAATTTTTAAATTTATTTATATCGCTGTCCCTATTGGAAATGAATTTAGCAATTGCCAGTATTGTAGCAATCTTAGCTATTTCTGAAGGTTGTATCCTTAATGAGCCTATTTCCAGCCAACGTTCTGCTCCAAAACCTTTAACACCTATAAAATGGACTAAAATTAAAAGAAAAATACAAAATCCATAAAAGGGATAAGCCATTCTTTGGATTAACCGAAAAGGAACAAAACTCATTGAAATCATTATAGCAAACCCTACAACCGCAAAAAGTATTTGTCTCTGGAAAAAGGGACTTTCTATCCCTGAAAAACTTGTAGCACTATAGACAGCTGTTAGTCCGATAGTAAGTAAAATTGTTACCAATAATGTAAGTGAAATATCTATTTTGCTGTTCATATTAATCTTCGTCTAAAATTAAATCTTTCGGATTGTATAATTCTATCGGTAATGCGTCGTCCACGTTAATAGGTTCAACGATGGGTACTTCCGACGCTTTTTCTTTTTTAATAACCGGTCTGGGCAGTAATTTGCCATAAAAGTACTTCTCTAAAAACATCCGGGCGATTGGAGCAGCCACAGCGCCACCGCCACCGCCATTTTCAACTATTATGGCAACGGCTATTTGAGGTTCTTCAAAAGGGGCAAACGTCATAAACCAAGCGTGGGAATCTCCGTGTGGATTTTGAGCGGTACCCGTCTTACCTGCCATTTCGATGTCTTTTACTTTTCCAAACCAACCCGTGCCGCCATCCATTACCTGGCGCATAGCTTCTGTTATTATATCATAGTTTTCCTGTGAGATACCTTCAACGGTCTGTTCTATTTGTTGAGACACAATTTTATCGCCGCTTGAATGATCGTATAAGTAATCAATTAGATGTGGCGAATAATAAGTTCCTTTGTTGGCCAATATCATTGCAAATTGGGCTAACTGAAGCGGTGTTACCAACAATTCACCTTGTCCAATAGCAAGATTAGCCAGGTTTCCCCTTGTCCAGCCATTTTTTCCATATCTTGAATTAAAAAATTTCTCTGTAGGCACTAAACCGGAGCTTTCATTAGGTAAATCAACATTTGTTCTTTTTCCAAAAGCAAACAGTTTGCTATATTTGGACCATACATTTAAACCTATTTTTAGTCCCAGGTTATAAAAATAAACATTGCACGATCCTTTTATTGCTTCATACATATCAACTGTACCATGCCCCCCTTCATTCCAGCATTTAATGGTTTTTCTACCAAGCTTAAAATAACCTGGACATGTTACCTCCCAGGAGGGTTTCACAATTTTCTCTTCAAGGGCCGCTATAGCGGCAACAATTTTATAGGTTGATCCTGGCGGATACACACTTTGGATAGAGCGGCTATATAGGGGATGACTTTGATCAGAAAGCAGGTCGTTCCATATTTTAGAATCTATCTTACCTGCCAGATACCTTGGATCATAATCGGGTTTGGAAACCATAGCCAGAATGCCCCCATTGCGGGTATCTATGGCCACAAGAGAACCTAATTTATCCGTCATTAAAGATTCTGCAAATTGCTGTATGGAATAGTCCATGTATAAATGAATATCATTTCCATGCTCGGGAGCTATATTAAGATCGGTATCATAATCTCCCAGTTCTCTTCCTGCAGCATCAACACCAACGTATGATATTCCTTTCTTGCCCCTCATATTCAGATCATATTTTTTTTCAAGTGCTGTCTTTCCAATTATGTCTCCCTGCTCATAAACCTTACTTCTCTTTTGCTCTGCTAAGGTTACTTCTCCCAATGAACCAAATAAGTGCGGCGAAAAGACTCCCTCGTGATAAAATCTCTTTGGTTCCAGCGAAATTATTACCCCCGGAAACTGTAAACGGTTTTCTTCCAGATAAACTACAGTTTGATAGGGTACATCATGAGCAACATTTACAGGTCTAAAACCGTATTCTTTTTTTAATTTTTCCTGAATAGAGACAATATCCATATTAAGTAGTTCGGATACCTGCTGTATGGTTGAATCGGCTATTACTTTGGGGATCATTGAGACAGAATAGGCAGCATTATTATCGACAAGGATCTGCTTTTTGTTGTCTTTAATAAGACCCCTGACAGGTAGTGTGGTAATTTTTCTTACACTATTGTCGATGGATTTTTTTGCGTAGAAATCGCTTTTACTCACCTGCAGTGTTGCAAAGCCATAGATGAGGATAGAGAAAAAAAATAAAATAACCCCAGTGGCGATCATACGCTTCTGTTCAAGAGTTTTTTTGTTGGCCTCTCTCATTATTCTTCGCGAAAATAATTTTGAGTTGAAAAATAGGTTATTAAAAGCATAATTGTTGTATAAATAGTATTTGGAAAAATTCTACTGTAAATTAAATATGTAAATGAAACATCCATTTTAAATTGTAAAATGGAGTAAAAAATTAATTCATGCAGAAAAGCGAACAAAATAAACCATAAGAAAAGAACGGTTCCTTCAAATTTTAGAATATTAATTTTTCCGCTTGCATAACCTGCCAATACTTTCGGTAAAGCTGTAATTCCAATGGGGCCGGCACTCAACGAATCCTGTATGATTCCTAGAATAAATCCTGCTGAACTCCCAGCCGCAGAGCCAAATCTTTTTCCAATTAATAGAACAGAAACTAAAACAAGATCTGGTCTCCAGGAGTTAATTTCAATAACCGGGACAAAAAAACTTTGAAGAATAATTGCACTGATCCCAAAAGCAAATAATATTACCAGATAATATTTAATTTCCTGATTCATCCGCCTCCAGCGGGTTATAAATGAAAACCTCTTCAAGCGTGTTGAAATTTACAGAAGGGCGCACATCTATTGTTTTAAATAACTCCTGCGTGTTTTCCCGCACCGCAATAACCACTCCAATTTTTATATTTGTTGGATATATCTGGCTTAACCCTGATGTAAATATCACATCACCTATCATTATTTTTGTTGTAGTTGGAATGTGGTCTAATAAGAATCCACTGGCCCCGTTCCATTTTATTATTCCAATTTCTCTGTTACGCTGAACTTTAGCACTCACCCTGCTATTGGGGTCCAGCAAAATTTGGCAAATTGCATAATTATAAGCGACTTTTACAATTTTACCCACCAAACCTTCGGAGGTCATTACAGCAGAATTTTTTTTAATTTTGTGGATTTCTTCAGAAGATAACAGCAGACCAGTAACAAGGCTTTGAGGACTTTCTCCAATAACTTTTGCCGGTACAAGTTCATAATCCACTTCATATTTAAATTGCAGAAGTTTTTTTAGACGAATGTTCTCGAGCAGTGCGTCCTGCAAATGTTCATTTTCATATGCAAGCTGTGTGTTTTCTTTGCGCAAATGGTGGTTTTGCTCTCGCAAGCCCAAATAAGAATTAATATTATCTAATTGATTTTGGATAGTCCCCACGATGGTTAAGCTGGAAGAACGCATACCTTCCACAATGGCGCTATCACTTGAGGTGATGAAAATAAAAGATAATATGCCATATACAGCAAGCAGCAATGATTGACGATAATGCGAAATGAAATTAAGTATAGGAGTCACTGAACATACCAAATCTGGTTAAATAAGGAAAACGTCACTTTTGTTTATTATAAAGGTCTGCGGTTTTTAACCAAAACTTTGTGATACTTTTCAGGATGATCTAAAATTTCCCCAGTTCCCCGTACAACTGCACTAAGTGGATCGTCTGCCAATAAAATGGCCATTGAAGTTTCTTCCCTCAATCTTACGTCAAGGTTTTTTAATAAAGCTCCACCGCCTGTTAGAACAATACCGTGATCCAGAATATCGGAAGCTAATTCGGGTGGTGTTCTTTCAAGTGACATGCGGATGGCTTCAACAATATTCATTATAGGATCTTCCAGTGCTTTTTGTATTTCAGTGGAAGTGACTTGTATTGTTTTTGGTATGCCATCAACAAGATCACGCCCTTTTACTTCTTTTGTCAATTCTTCATCAAGTGGAGCGGCCGTTCCTATTTCACATTTTATTTCTTCCGCTGTTTTTTCACCAATCAGTAAATTGTGTGTTCTCTTAAAATGTTGAATAATAGCCTGGTTCATTTCATCACCACCAACCCGGATGGAATTATGATGGACAATTCCACCAAGAGAAATTACTGCTATTTCTGAAGTACCACCTCCAATATCCACAATCATATTACCCATTGGCTCGTTAATTTCCAGACCAACGCCAATAGCGGCAGCCATCGCTTCAGCGATGAGATCGGCTTCCCTGGCGCCTGCTCTTTCAGCGGAATCCCGGACAGCACGTTTTTCAACTTCTGTAATGCCGGAAGGAACGCAAATTACGATCCGGCCTATCATCATTCTGTTAATATTGGCTTTTTTTATAAACTCACGGATCATAATTTCTGTGGCTTCAAAATCAGCGATAACGCCATCTTTTAATGGACGAATGGTGATTATATCCTTATGTGTGCGACCAAGCATCTGACGCGCCTGGTTTCCAACAGCGACAACCTTGTCTGTATTCTCTTCCAGGGCAATTATCGAAGGTTCATTAACGACAATGCCCTTGTTTTTCACATATAATAATGTGTTTGCGGTCCCCAGATCAACACCTATATCAGAGGTTAAAAAATTTAAAAATGATAATCCCATTCAAATCTCCCAAAATCAAATCTTAATGTTTAAAGTGCCTGATACCAGTAAATACCATGGCAATACCAGCTTTATTAGCCGCTTCAATTACTTCTTCATCTCTTACCGATCCACCGGGCTGAACTATTGACTTTGCCCCGGCAGCGGCCAAAGCTTCAATGCTGTCTTTAAATGGAAAGAATGCATCTGACCCAACAGCTGATCCTTGCAAAGAAAGTTTAGCGTGTTTTGATTTCTGAATTGCTACTTCTGTTGAGTCTACGCGTGACATTTGCCCTGCACCAACAGCAAGAGTTTGCTCATCGTTGGCAAAAACTATTGCATTCGATTTTACATGCCTCGTAACTTTCCATACAAATTCCAAAGCTTTCCATTCCTTTTCATCAGGTTGTCTCTTTGTTACAACTTTTGCGTCTCTAACATTTACATTTATAGTATCGGTACTTTGCAGGAGAAATCCATCAGTTATTTGTTTTAAATCCCACAATGGCATATGAAACTTTTCCGGATTGTATCTTAAGAGACGCATGTTTTTCTTTTTTGACAGCTTTTGAAAGGCATCGTCGTTGTACTCTGGTGCAATGATACATTCGGTAAAGAAAGGTGCAATTTCTTCCGCTAATTTTAAAGAAACGCTGCGGTTCAAGGCAATAATTCCACCAAATGCCGAAACCTCATCAGTAGACCTAGCTTTTTTTTGAGCTTCTTCAGGGCTTGCTCCTAAACCCACACCGCAAGGATTATTATGCTTGATAATTACACAAGCCGCTTTATCAAACTCATGGATTATATTCAGTGCAGCCTGCAGGTCAAGCAAATTATTGAAACTTAATTCTTTTCCATGCAGCTGCTCTAATCCCCCCAAAGGTTTTTCCTTGCCCGTTATATATAAGCCTGCAATTTGATGGGGATTTTCACCATAACGGAGATTCTGCATAAGGGTTCCTGATATTGAAAAACTTTGCGGAGCTTGCTCACCATTTGATAAATATGTGGCTATTGCTCCATCATAGCGCGCCATTGTTGAAAAGACTGCCAAAGCACATTTTCTACGGAATTCATCTGAAGTTGATCCTTTACCGGAATACTCTTTTATAAAATCATCATATTGAGTAGGATCGGATAGAACGGTTACATATTGATGGTTCTTTGCTGCGGCACGAATCATTGTTGGACCGCCAATATCAATCTTCTCTATGGCCTCCTCAAAAGTTACTCCGTTCTTAGAAATAGTATCCTCAAAAGGATAAAGGTTCACGCATACCAAATCAACGGGACCGACATTTAACTGGCTTAGTTGATCAAGATGTGACTTTTCTCTGCGAGCCAAAATACCGCTGTGAATATTGGGATGAAGAGTTTTTACCCGACCATCCAAAATTTCAGGAAAGCCAGTGATATCGCTTACTTTCTTTACCGCAATCCCTTTTTCAGTCAGTAACTTATGTGTTCCACCAGAGGAAATAATTTCAAATTCCTGCTCAATTAAAAATTTTGCCAGGGATTCTATACCCGTTTTATTATAAACGCTTAATATTGCCCGCTTCTTTATCATTTGTTAGCCGTTAAAATATAATCTGTCTTTACTAAAATTAATTCTATTTGCCACTAAAAGTTTTAATGCTTCCGGGAAAATTTTATGTTCAATCTTTAAAACTTTTTCTGCAATGCTTTGGTGCGTGTCATCAAAAGATAGCTGCACGCTTTCCTGAATTATAATTCTCCCGCTATCATACTTTGGATCCACTATATGCACGGTTGCCCCGCTAATCAACATTCCGCTTTCCCAAACAGCCTTATGAACGTGCTCTCCGTACATTCCTTTTCCACCAAAAAATGGCAGCAAAGCGGGATGAATATTAATAATTTTATTAGGGTATTGATCAATTATCGTTGAATGAATAAGTCTAAGCCAACCGGCCAGAGCTATATAATCAATTTTATATTTCTTTAAACAATTCAACAAATCCCTATTATATGCATCTTTGTTATCAAAATCTTTGGGGTTAAATGCATGGTAAGGTATATTATTTTCCCTGGCAATTTCGATGGCACCAATACCATGCTTACTGGCAATTAATAAAGCTATATTGGCAGGATAATTTTCCTGTTTTTGGGCTAAACATAATTGTTTGAAATTGGACCCACGACCGGCGGCAAATACAGCAACGTTATTCATTACTCACAAATAATTAAGAAACCCTTAATATAGGATAATATACGAAAACAAGCAATGTGTAAAGGCAAGCTTTTTGCTTTATTATGAGGCTTTAAAAGGGTTTTTAATCATTAATGTTTTAGACAAGGTATCAAGTTTTCCTTCCGCTCCGATTGGCATAGAAACTTTTTCCATATTATGGCCATAAGGGAAGTTGAAAATGACAGGCCCATTTATTGCGGAAATATACTGCGAAAACACTTCTTTGATAGTAAAATTTGGTTTAGAATCATCTTCACAATCAATGAATGTACCTATTACTAAACCTTTTATTTTCTCAAAGATTCCAACCTGCTTTAAATGTGCCAGATAGCGATCCATTTTATAGACATCTTCACCAATATCCTCAACAAAAAGAATACTGTTTTCCAAATCCGGCATATAGGGTGTTCCGAGTTGATGAGCTATCAGTGACAAGCAGCCACCAATTAGTGTACCTTGGCAAGAACCTTCCTGTAAATATTCAATGTCATTAAATTCAGACAAAGAAATTGTACTTTCAGACTTGGGATTTTCAATCAGCTGCCAGAAATATTTTTCTGTCATTTGTGGCATTTCAATGGCCATCTCAACTGCTGCCATGGGACCGGAGATGGATGGAACCCTGGATTTTTTCCATATTGCCAATTGCAAAGTGGTAATATCTGAATAACCAATCAGAGCTTTTGGATTTTTCGAGATAAGTTTATAATCGAGTTTGTCTAATATGCGCAGGGACCCCCAGCCACCGCGTGCACAAATAATTGCACTCACATCGGGATCTTCAAAGTTTTCGTTTATTTCCCTGGCCCGTTGCTCATCTGTTGCAGCCAAATATCCCCAAACCGAAGCAGTGCTTTCTTCCAGCTTCACATTATAACCTTTACTTTCAAGGTATTTTACTCCGCTTTTGAGTTTGTCCGGATTTACAGCAAAACCAGGCGCAATAACTGCAATGGTAGAATCGTGTAATATTTTTTTTAACATGAGAGTTATTGTTGGTTAACAGATACAAAAATACAGCATTTTTTTTTTACAATCTACATTGAATTCTTAAAATAATTCGATGAATTTTAACAACAGCTATTTCTTTTGAAGTTTCCTTTTGATATGTTTTAGCACAAAATGAACCTTTCTAAGATGAAATGAACCTAAAAGATATTGAACAAAATGGTGTTGTTGGGGCTGGTGGTGCCGGCTTTCCTACACATATAAAACTTGATTCCAAACCTGACATTTTGATAATGAATGCAGCAGAGTGTGAACCGCTTCTTCATAAAGATATTGAAATGCTTAAAAATTACAGTTCTGAAGCTATACTTGGCTTAGAAATGGCCATGGAAGTCACTCATGCTAAAAAGGGAATAATTGGCATTAAGAATAAACATCATCAGCTCATCGAACTTTTAAAGAAAAAGGTTAAGGGAACGCATATTGAGGTAATAGAAGTTGCCGATGTTTACCCGGCCGGCGATGAAATAACTCTTGTTTATATGACCACCGGGAAAGTTATTCAACCGGGACAATTACCCATTTCGGTCGGTTGTGTGGTTCAAAATGTTGAAACCCTTTATAACATAAGCTTAAATAAACCTATTGTAGACAAGTATATTTCGATTGCCGGCTCTATAACGGAACCCGCTACTATTAAAGTTCCGGTAGGCACTCAATATTCTGACATCCTTGATCATTTTGATATAACAACTGCTAACTACCGGATTAGATCAGGCGGCCTAATGATGGGCACTTTAGAAGAAGATACTAACCTGGTTGTGACAAAAAAGACAGGAGCAATAATTGTTTTACCCCAGGAGCATCATTGCATTACTATGTATGAGCGCTTTGCCACAGATCATAATACCGACCAAATTGCAAAAGCAGGCTGTGATCAATGCTATTTCTGTACGGAGTTTTGTCCCCGTTACCTGTTAGGACATCCTACAAGGCCGGAGACTGCAATGCGCAATCGCATGTTTACGAGAGAAGAAATGCCTATGATTGATTTGGGGAGTTTCTCATGTTGTGAATGCAATCTATGCACTATGTATGCCTGTCCGGAAGGATTAGATCCTAAGGGAGCCATTGTTATTGAGAAGAGAATACTGGCCAGAGAAAAAGCTGATTGGGACGGTCCACAAGTATCAGAGCATCCTATGTATGATTACAGACTGGTGCCAACAAAAAAGCTGATGCAAAGATTGGATGTTCTGAAATTTGAAGATAGTGGTCCGCTTACTCATTTGGATATCCTGCCGGATATTGTCAGAATTCCTCTATCTCAGCACATAGGAGCTCCTACAGAAGCAATTGTTGAAAATGGCCAGGCCGTCAAAAAATATGATATGATCGCCCGCTCAGAAAGTAAAATCAGCGCTCCGCTGCACGCCTCAATTGATGGTGTTGTGCAGGAAATAAACGATAAAGAAATTATAATCAAGAGGAATTAATGGAAACACGAAATGCCCTTGGTATCATTGAACTGGCAAGTATTTATAAGGGATATGCTGTGCAGGATGAAGTACTTAAAACAGCTAATGTCCAAAAACTAGTCGCCAGAACAATCTGTTCAGGGAAATATTTGATGATTGTGCGCGGCGATGTTGCCGATGTTGAAACAGCCATAGAAGTGGCCAGGGAAGTGGGCGGTTTTTCCGTGGTAAATCTAACAACCATACCCAACATTGATCCCAGAGTGTTTCCAGCTATTGCAGGGACGACTACTTTACAATTAAACAGAAAAGAGCAGCATGTTGGTGCAATGCTTATAATTGAAACATTTTCGGTCGTTTCTGTAATAAAAGCAGCGGACTATGCTGTAAAAGAAGCTAATCTTGAGCTGATGCGCGTTCACCTGGCGATGGCAGTAGGGGGCAAAGGTTTTGCTGTGATCACCGGTGACCTAAGTGCACTGGAATCGGCGGTTATTCCGGCCATTGATTATATAAAAGAAGATGGTATGTTGTGCGGGTATGTAATAATTAAAAATCCGCATGAGGATGTTTTAAAAGAACTTGTTTAATACAATTAACCCTGCTGAAAAGATCCAACAGGGTTAATGAGCATCTTTTTCTTAATCTACCACTACTATGTGTACTTTGGTGATTCCACCAACAGCATTGATTTTGCTGATCAATTCATCACTAATTTTGCCGGCGATGTTAAAGACATTTAAGGCACTCCCTTTCTTGCCATCTCTTCCGGAACTAACATGACTTATATTAACAGCTTCTTCCCCGAGGATTGTCCCTACCTTGCCAATAATACCAGGTACGTTATCGTTTTCGACGATAAGCATTTTGCCTTCCATTTCAGCGGCTAGTTTAAAAGATCCGAATTCTATAAGATGAAAAATATTTAATCCTACCACGCTGCCAGCAAGATGAATAGTTTCTTTATCAGTAATAAAATCACAGGCAATAGCATTTGTATGCACTGTTAGCGGCGCATCTTTTTTAGCTATTTCAATGCTTACTCCACGTTCTCTGGCTATGGTAAGAGCATTTACCGGATTAATAGTAAAACCTTCTGTTTTATCGGAAGATTTTAATGCTCCAACAATGAGATAGGAGGTGATTGGTTCAACCGGTACTTCGAGAGTTTCTCCATAAAAACGCACAGAAATCTCTTTTAATCTTCCCTTTTTTGTTTGATTAAATACTGATCCAAGCCTTTCAGCAACAATAAAAAATGGAGCAATGACAGATTGTAGTTTTTCTTCAACACTTCTAAAGTTTACAGCATTTCTAGCAACATTTTTTTGGAAGTATTCAATCATCTGTTCCAGCACCTGATCTGCCACCTTTGTTTGTGCTTCTTCTGTAGATGCTCCAAGGTGAGGCGTGGAAAGTACTTTCGGATGTTTAGCCAGATCATAATTTTCCGGCGGCTCACTGCTAAAAACATCAACACAAGCCATACTTACTTTTCCATTGTCCAAAGCCCCTATTAAATCCTGCTCATTAATAATTCCTCCACGAGCACAATTAACTATAATAACACCATCTTTACAGAGCTTAAGATTTTCCGCATTAATCATATTTATGGTTTCAGGCATTTTGGGCGCGTGAACTGTAATAATATCGGACTGTTCTAAAAGCTGGTTCAGATCTACGAGTTTAACACCAAGTCTAGCGGCTGTTTCGCTTGTAACAATGGGGTCGTAACCAATAAGTTTTGTGTCAAAAGCGGCTAATCTTTTTGCTACTTCCTGACCAATTTTACCCAGACCAACTACGCCTACCGTTTTCTGATAAAGTTCATGTCCCACAAATGTTTTGCGGTCCCATTCATCTCGCAGCATGGAAGCATTTGCCTTGGCTATGTTACGCAAACCGGCAAGCATTAAGGCCAGCGTGTGTTCTGTCGCAGCCATCGTATTTCCACCCGGCGTATTCATTACAATAATGCCGCGTTTAGTAGCTTCATCCGTATCCACATTATCAACGCCAGCACCAGCGCGACCAATTACTTTGAGTTTGGCAGCAGCAGCAATGATTTCTTTAGTTACTTTTGTACGACTGCGAACAACAAGACCATCATAATCGGATATCTCTTTTGCTAAATCTTCCATGGAGATGCCATTTTTGTTAACAATCGAAACGCCCTTACTTTTATTATATTTTTCAAGAACTTCTTCTGGTAATGCATCGGAAATTAATATCTTAAACATTTTATTTTACTCCATTATGCAAGGAATTTGGTTGTTTTGATAGTCAATTAAGTTAAACAGATAAACAGATCTATTCAAAAAAAAGAGCACTGTTTTTTAAGGTTTTTCAGGAAAATAGCGATCACTAAAATATATTTCTTTTCTTTGCTTCCGATTTTGAAAATTAAAAGAAAATATCTCTTTTTCTTGAAAAGAAGTACCATCATTTTGTATGTTAACAGGCTTAAAAAAGCGAATCAATAATAATTGAACGGAATTAATTAAATGCCAAATTCTGCACAAAAGGAAAAAACGATCACCAAAAAACAAACAGATTTAATGGGACTTAATAAAAAAGCCCTGTTAAAGATTCATAAAAATATGGTTGTGTCCCGCCTGCTTGATGAAAAAAGTATGATATTACTCAAGCAGGGTAAAAGTTTTTTCCATATCGGCGGTTCCGGCCACGAAGCAATCCAAACTGCTGCTGCATTAGCCTTAAAGCCGGGTATTGATTATAGTTATCCCTATTATCGAGATATGGCATTTGTCCTTCAGATGGGAGTTACTCCTTTGGAGACAATGCTTCTTTTTTTCTCAAGAGCGGAAGATCCTAGTTCTGGCGGCAGACAAATGTCGAATCACTATGGGCACCGCGACTGGAATATTGTGCAGCAATCCAGTCCCACGGGAACACAATATTTACAAGCTGTAGGCTGCGCTATGGCAGGCCATAAACTTAAAAGTGACGAAGTGGTTTATGTTTCTTCCGGCGAAGGAACAACAAGCCAGGGTGATTTTCATGAGGCGCTTAACTGGGCTTCCAGGGATAAGCTACCTGTACTATTTGTAATCCAGAACAATAAATATGCAATTTCTACTCATGTGTCGGAGCAGACATCAGGAAGTTCTGTCTCGCGCATTGGTTCTGGATATGAAGGGCTTGCATCCTTGAGAGTTGATGGAACAAATTTCTTCGAGTCGTATGAAATAATGAAAAAAGCGGTTCATCATGCCCGGGAAGGTAAAGGACCAGTGCTAATTGAGGCCGATACAGTAAGATTAATGCCTCATTCCTCTTCTGACTCTCAAAAAAAATATCGCAGCCAGCAAGAGCTTGATGAAGATAAATTAAATGATCCTATTACAAAATTTGAAAAAGTTCTTTTAGACAAAGAATTAATTAATTCTGAATTGCTGGGGCAATTGCATAAGGATTATAAAAAAGAAGTAGATCAGATATCTGAAGAAGCCGATACCTACGATCATCCCTCTGAGGAGAGCGCTTATGATCATTTATTTGATAAAAAAGAAAATGACAGACTTGAATACGAAAAAAATGAACCGGCCGGCAATAAAGTAGTAATGGTGGATGCCATAAACCATGCCTTAAAAGAAGAGATGGAACACAATGAAAATATGTATGTTTTCGGGCAGGATGTGGCTGATGGAAAAGGTGGAGTGTTCACAGTAACCCAGGGAATTTCAACCCAATTTGGACATGAACGTTGTTTCAATGCACCATTAGCAGAATCCAGTATTGTTGGTGTGGGAATAGGGATGGCTTCACGTGGATTAAAACCTGTTATCGAAATCCAGTTTGGAGATTATATATGGACGGGTATGAATCAAATCCGTAATGAGCTAACCACAATGCGCTGGCGCTCAAACGGAAACTGGGATTCACCAATGGTGATGCGTGTACCGGTGGGTGGTTATATCCATGGCGGGTTATGTCACTCTCAAAATATAGAAAGTATTTTTGCTCATCTTCCCGGTATTAAGATTGCATATCCATCAACGGCAGCAGATGCTAAAGGATTACTTAAAACTGCGATTCGCTTAAATGATCCGGTAATGTTTTTAGAACATAAAGGGTTATATAGACAGGCCTATGCCGCGAGCCCGGAGCCTGATAAAGATTACTTCTTGCCCTTTGGCAAAGCCCGTATTGTTCAGGAAGGGACAGATATTTCAATTATTACCTGGGGTGCGCTGGTCCAGAAATCAATTGAGGCTTCGCGGGAATTAGCAAAAGACGATGTAAGTATAGAAATTATCGATTTAAGAACAATTAATCCTTTGGATTCTAAAACCATCTTAGACTCTGTTAAAAAAACTAGTAAAGTGCTGGTTGCACATGAAGACTCTTTGTTCCAGGGATTTGGTGGCGAAATAGTTTCTCAAATTGCCGAATTTGCTTTTGAGCATTTGGATGCTCCAATAAAACGTATCGGCGCCAGGGATTTGCCCGTTGGTTTTAGCGCAGTGCTGGAGCAAGTAACACTGCCTCAAACAGATTGGATTGTAAAAGCGTTAAAAGAACTTGCTGAATATTAAACCTGATTTTAGGAAAATTTATGAAATTTGAAATGGTAATGCCCAAAATGGGTGAATCAATTATGGACGGCACTATTCTTAAATGGCTGAAAGATGTAGGTGACAGTGTAGAAAAAGATGAAACCATTCTTGAAATAAGTACCGATAAAGTAGATTCCGAAATTCCTGCTCCCGTAAGTGGCAAAATTACCAAATTGGTGGCTCAGGAGGGAGAAACCATTGATGTTGGTCTGCCAATCGCCTTAATAGAGACAGATGCTGATGTAAAAATTACCCCATCTGACGAACCGCGCGCTGAGCAGGAAAAGCCAGTTGCAAACGGAGCAGAAGACAAATCAACAAAATCCTTACCATCAAAAACAGAAAAATCCTCATCTAATAAATTTTTCTCTCCGGTTGTTTTAAATATTGCCAACGAAAACGAAATCCCTTTTTCGGAACTTGAAACAATACCAGGGACAGGTATAAACGGGCGTCTTACCAAAAAAGATATTTTACAATATCTGGATAATGGATATTCTGCTAAAAAAGCAGCGCCTCCTGCAGTTGAATTCAAATCTCCAGGAACAGTGGAAAAAATTGCAATGGACCATGTACGGAAATCGATAGCTAAGCATATGGTGCACTCTGTACAGACTTCTGCCCACGTAAGTTTATACACAGAAGTTGATATGATCAATGTTTCCAATGCCAGAGAAAAAAACAAAGATTCTTTTAAGGGCCGCGAAGGTTTTAGTCTTACTTTTATACCTTTTATTGCTGAAGCAACTGTCAAAGCTTTAAAAGAATACCCCATGCTGAACTCTTCTATTGATGGCGATAATATTCTTGTAAAACAATTTATCAACCTGGGAATTGCTGTTTCCGTTGGAAATGGTTTGCTTGTTCCTAATATCTTTAATGCCGATAATGCCAGCATTATTGGATTGGCCCGTTCGGTTAACGATTTGGCATTACGAGCCCGTAATAAAAAACTTAAACCTGATGAAACTGCTAATGGTACATTTTCTATTTCAAATTTTGGCGTTTATGGAACTACTCTGGGCTTTCCTATTATTAATCAACCGCAGGTGGCCATATTAGGTGTGGGCGCTATAAAGAAAAGGGCAGTCGTAATTAACGATGCCATTGCCATTCGTCCCATTCTTAACCTGGCTTTGACTATTGATCATCGCCTGATTGATGGAGCGATGGGTGCACAATTCCTGCAGCGCATAGCTCAGCTCCTCGAAGAATATGATCCTGATATTAAACTTTAAATTGCCAACCGTTATAAGACTTTAATATTTTCCAGCTCAAGCAGCTTGTTCTCTAAACGGCCAAACGTTACATTTGCATCATACATTTAAATACCGGATTTTCACTCCCAAATAAGAATAAATTTCCCTGCGGATCGATGGAGCCTGATGAATAATAAAGAGAATATAATTTTACCTGTTGAACGTCCCCGTTTAATGCGGGAGATGGGTCTGCTTGGTTTAGCCGCGACCGGCATTTGTTCAATGTTAGGCGCTGCTATCAATGTGATTCCATTTATGATTCAAAGAAATGTGCCGGGTATCGGTCCCTATGTACTTCCCGCTTATTTATTTGCAGCGTTACCTGCACTCCTGGCGGCGATGGCATACGCTGTTTTAGCATCAGCAATGCCCAGGGCTGGCGGGAGTTATGTTTACGCCAGTCGAGCCTTAAATCCCTATCTTGGTTTTGTAGCCAGTTTCTCACAGTGGTTTGGATTATCGATTGCTATCGGGGTCGTGTCTTATGTTTTAATCCCCTTTCTCAGAGATATAGCCTCAGCTGTTGGATGGCAGGAAACCGCAGCTGTTCTGGATAGTGGTTTTGTTCGGGTAACTCTGGCCCTGGCATTTCTGTGGACTTTTGTAGTAATTAATCTGCGCGGAGTTAAACTCTATGAGCGTACACTTATTCCATTGATGTTTCTGATGTTCGCGATGGGCGCCGTTGTCATTGTGGCAGGATTCTATTTTAATCAACAGGATTTTGCAGCAGCTATTCTTGAAAAAGAAAGTCGAATAATTACAGAGGTTGTAACATCTCCATTTAACTTGGCAACTTATCTGGCGGCGTCTGCGCTCTTGTTTGCCAGTTTTATAGGGTTTGATTCTATTGCCCAGGCGGGTAGCGAAGCCAAAAACCCCGGAAGATCGCTGCCGCTGGCAATTGCTATTTCAGTCATTACAGTCGGCACTTTCTATATGTTATTTACAGCAGCTGTTTATCATGCTGTACCCTGGTCATATATTGCTGAACAAGCTTTAGTAAAAGATCTGACGGCACCGGGACTTTTAGGAAATCTCCTTTCCCCGGGCTGGACTGTTGTTATTGTTGCCGGGGCAGCAGTTGCTTTAATCAATGATTTGCCTGCAATGATTTTAGCTGTTTCGCGATTAATGTTTGCCTGGGCCGAAGACGGTATATTTCCAAAAAAAGTTGCACAGGTGCATTCGCAATGGCATACACCTCATTTTGCAATAATTCTAAGCGGACTTATGGCATCAGTAGGAATACTGGGCAGCCACCTTGCCGGTGATTTTTTTCTGGGTATTGACATATTGGTTACTTCAATGCTCGTCAATTTTCTTCTTATGTGTCTTTCTGTTCTTATGCTGCCCAAACGAAATCCTGAATTAGCTGCAAATATCTCTGTTTTGAAATCAAGAAAGCTGCAGATTTCCCTGGCAATTTCGGGTACCTTTATTCTAGGTGGTTTTTTAATAGTTCATTTATATAAAGATCTTTCGGCAACTGCAGATGCCTGGTATTTTCACTCAACTCCGATTTGGATAATTGTCATGGTAGTTGCATCTATAATCTTCTTCAGAGAATTTAGAAATCTTAAAAAATCCGGAGCCGATGTAAAAGCTGTTTTTTCAAAACTGCCTGCAGAGTAAAACAAATGAAACCTAAGATAGAAAAAATCGAACTTGCACCCGGCTTTACCATTTCACGCATACTTACTGGTCTGTGGCAGATTGCTGATATGGAACGTGATGGGCATGAATTGGATATAAAAGAGGCTGCTAAAGCCATGGCACCATATATCGAGGCTGGTTTTACAACTTTTGACATGGCTGATCATTATGGTTCTTCTGAGAAAATAAGCGGCCTGTTTAAGAAAGAACATGGCTCCGATGTTCAACTCCTTACGAAATGGGTTCCAAAACCCGGTCCACTAACGCGTGATGATGTGCGGGCAGCGGTTCAGCTTTCTTTAGATCGTATGCAGGCTGAAAAGATTGACTTACTGCAGTTTCATGCCTGGAATTACAGTGACCCTATTTGGCTGGATAGTCTGCATTGGTTACAGGAGTTAAAAGAAGAAGGACTAATAAGTCACTTAGGGCTTACCAACATAGATACAGCTCATCTGCGGATAGTGCTTAATAGTGGTATTGACATTGTTTCAAACCAGATTTGTTACTCACTTCTTGATCAGCGTGCCAGGAGTAATATGACAGATTTATGTCTTAAGCATGATATAAAATTGCTGGCTTTTGGAACAGTAGCCGGTGGCTTTCTTACAGAACGGTGGCTAAATAAACCCGAGCCCAAAGAGGAAGAATTAAAAACCTGGTCGCAAATGAAATACAAACGGTTTATTGATTCTGCTGGCGGCTGGCATGTTTTTCAGGAACTTTTACGTGTTATAAAAAAGATAGCTGATAAACACGATGTTTCAATGGCCAATATCGCTTGCAAGACGATGTTAGACTCTCCTGCGGTTGGTGGTATTATTATTGGTGCCCGACTGGGAAAAAGTGAGCATATTTACGATAACGCAAAACTGTTTCAATTTACGCTTGATGAATTTGATCATAAAGAGATTGATAATACAGTCAAAAAGTTAGAATCTATTCCCGGGGATTGTGGCGATGAATATCGAAAACCACCTTTTCTTACAGCTTCCGGGGACTTGAGTCATCATATAAGTACAATGCCACATCCTTATGCTATCGATAAGGATACTGGCGGCAATCTTAGGGTATTTAGCGGCACTTCCTGGGAAACTGTCGGCGGTTTTTGCAGGGCTATACGGCAGGATGATCGCATTCTCATTTCAGGGACAACAGCAACCCACAAAAATAAAGCTATAGGAGGATCAGATCCGGCAGCACAGCTTCATTTTGTAATAGATAAAATTGAAGGGGTTTTACAATCTCTGGGAGGACGATTGCAAAATGTTGTCCGCACACGCATTTTTATAAGAAATATGTCTGAGTGGGAAATATGCGCCCGCGTTCATGGTGAGCGCTTTGCAGAGATAAATCCGGTAAATACTATTGTGCAGGTTGGGATTATTGGTGATGAATACCTGGTAGAAATGGAAGCGGAGGCTGTTGTGAAAGAAAATAAAAACCAGATTTCTTAAATAAAACAGGAGTTTTAGTGCACCTTCAAATATCAAAAGTTAACATTGCTATAATTTTCCTTTATCTGTTTTTCCACCTAATTACTGTAAATGCCCAGAATGAAAATGAGATTACTATAGACTGGATATATAGTGATGCCAGTAGAGAACTTACAGCATTATCTAATTATTTTTGGCTTAACGATAATACAGCAATTCTATACGACCATAGGGAATCCGCAGAACAGCGTGTTTTTGAAAAGTATAATCCCGGAAATAATAAAAAGGAAAAAGCAATTGATTTAAAGAAGGCACTTGCCAGTTTAAACTCATTTTCCGTTTTCGGGCAAATCCAGTCATCCATCAAATGGCCGCTTGCTCTTTGACGCTAATGGTAAACAAGCAGTCTATTTGTTTCATAATGATATTTGGCTTTTAAATCTCGGTAAATCTGAATTCCAGCAGGTAACCCAAACAGCTGAAGAGGAAAAAGCGGTTGACTTTTCGCCCGATGGCCAAAAGCTTTCATTTGTCCGAAAAAATGATATATATATTTACGATATCCGGGAAAAAAAGGAAACGCGCTTAACCAAAGATGGATCACAGACAATTTTAAATGGAACTCTTTCCTGGGTCTATTGGGAAGAAATTTTTGGCCGCAAAAATACAGCTTATTGGTGGTCTGATGATTCAAAATCTTTAGCATACCTGCAAACCGATGATTCCGGGGTTAGCATTGTACATTTCGTGGATTATAAACCTTATGTTCCTGCACTTATTAAACAGCGTTATCCAAAAGCCGGCACAGCAAATCCGAAAGTGCGGGTTGCAATAGCAGACATAAACAAAGAGCAAACAACATGGGTGGATTTAGATCAAGCAGATTATGAGTATATACCGCGCGTAAAATGGAATCCTAACAGCAAATGGCTTAGTGTGCAAACATTAAACAGAGCGCAGGATGAACTAAAATTATATTTTATAGACCCCAATAATGGCCAGGCAAAATTAATATTGCGTGAAACAGATGAAGCCTGGGTTAATCTTCACGATGACCTTCTTTTTTTTAAAAACAGTGACCATTTCATATGGCAGTCTGAACGCGATGGCTATGCCCACTTGTATAAATTTAATTTGGATGGTTCGCTCGCAAACCAGATTACAAAAGGAAATTGGGCTGTAAAATCTGCTGGCAGAAATCCGCGCAAAACAATTGCGGCTTTTGATGAAGAAAACGATTGGATTTATTTTTCTGCACTTGAAAAATCATCAGTTGAAAGACACTTATACAGGATTCATAGTGATGGAAGCGGAATGGCACGATTGAGCAGCCAGGATGGTATTCATTCCGTTGATTTCAGCCCGGATTCCAGGTATTACTTTGATAGCTTTTCTAATGTCCAAACGCTGCCTTCTCTCGCTGTTTATAAAAATGATGGAAAATGGCTTAACACAATTTCAAAACCGCGTCCAGAATTAGTAGAGGCTTTAGATTTTCAGTATCCGGAAATTTTTTATATCCCAACGTCTGACGGATTTATGATGCCCGCTGAAATTCTTAAACCTAAAGATTTTGATCCGGGTAAAAAATATCCTGTAATTATGAATATTTATGGTGGACCTTCAGCGCCTACTGTTTCAAACGTATGGAATAGCGGTCATTATTTTGATCAAATCCTGGTTGAAAAAGGCTACCTGGTGGTGCGTTTCGATCATAGGGCAGCAGCAGGGGTGAGTAAGAAATTTGAAAATATGATTTTGAAACAATTTATTGGTCCGATTGAATTGGCTGATATACTTGATGGTATCCAATGGCTTAAGGCCCAGTCATGGATGGATGAGCAGCGATTTGGAATGTGGGGCTGGAGCGGTGGAGGTACTTTTACATTATTTAGTATGACAAACTCAAAAGAAATAAAAGCTGGGATTGCTGTCGCTCCAATGACCGATTGGCACTATTATGATACTAAATGGGCTGAGTTCGCCATGAAAACACCACAGGAAAATCCTGATGGCTATGAGATGACTTCTCTCATCCCGGACGCTAAAAATTTATATGGTCGTTTACTTCTTGTTTCTGGTACATATGATGACAATGTGCATCCTCAAAACAGCTGGAATTTTATAGAAGAACTTATCAAGGCCAATAAACCTTTTGATATGATGTTCTATCCCATGCGCAAGCATGGCATTGCTGACCGCCCGGCTCGCATACATTTATTTAACAAGATGCTGGAGTTTTGGGAAGAGCATCTTTAAAAATAATAACCGAAAAAAAAATGAACCTTGTTCAGGCAGCTTTCAGTTATTAAATTGACTGGATAGGTATACATTTATTTAACCAAAAGATAAGAAAGGTATAGAGATGCGTTTTAAATTATTGAGCCTGTTAATCATAACAGCCACTGTTTTACTATCCTGTAAATCAGAATCAGAGCAGAAATCAGATGAAAATTTGGATTCAAATGTCCATAAGGTTGCCGTTGAAGAAGTAATTCAAACAAAAACATATACATATTTGCGCGTAACAGAAAATGATTCTGAAAGCTGGCTTGCAGTTAGCAAAAGAGCAGTTGAAGAAGACGCCGTGCTTTATTATAGAGCCGGCCTAGAAATGAAAGATTTTAAAAGCAAAGAATTGGATCGAACATTTGAAACACTGCATTTTGTAGATAATATATCTGATGAACCCATTAAAAAAATGAAAAGAAATCTGCCAAAATCACCCTTTAGTGAAAAAAATATCAGCAAGAAAGAAGGAATTAAGATAAAGACCATTGAGGGTAGTGTAAGTATTGCTGAAATATTTTCGAAGAGAGACAGTTATTCTGGAAAAAGTGTTTTAGTACGAGGGGAGGTTGTAAAGTATAATTCAGCTATTATGGGCAGAAACTGGGTGCATATTCAAGACGGCACAACTAATGAGAATAACTACGATTTAACTATTACTACAAATGATAAGGTTAAACTAGGTGATATTGTGACCTTCACGGGGAAGATTTCACTTAACAAAGATTTTGGAGCAGGCTATTCTTATGAAGTAATAATGGAAGAGGCCAAACTGGAAAAACCACTTTAAACGATAAGCAGAAAATTTGTTTATCTCGCTGATTTATGAGTTTGTAAGTGGATTATATATTTTTAAAGAAAAAGGCCGCTAAATCCGGCCTTTTTCTTTTGTGAATAAAAACTTAGGCCACAGCAGACTTTTTACCCATATCATATAAGAAGCGAAAATGTGTTCCAAAAGCCTTAAACATTGTTGAATAACTGGTGTATTTAATACCAAAGTCCTGACAAGTCTGGTTTACAATTTTGCTTAGTTTCCTATAATGAACATGACTTATTTTTGCAAAAAGATGGTGCTCAATTTGAAAATTAAGACCGCCCATGTACCAGTTGGCAAGAGTACTTTTAGGACTAAAATTAGCCGTTGTTTCCACCTGGTGTATGGCCCATTCATTTTCAATAATATTTTCCGGGATTTGGGCAACAGGAAAATCATTTTCATCCACTGTATGTGCTAATTGAAAAACGACCGAAAAAGTTAGTCCAAGTATACAATGAACCAAAACAAATACGCCTATTACAGTAAGCACAGGATGAAAAAACATAGGTAAAACTAAGGTGTAAAAAAAGTAAAGACCCTTTGTAATAAAAAACAATGAGACTTCACTAAAAGTTGCTTTGGGCAGTTTATAAGGCCCGATCCTATTACTAAAAAATTTTGAATAGTCCGTCCACAATACCATGGACAGTGTTAATAAGCAATAAACCGGAAGGGCATATATAATCTGCAGTCGGTGCCAGGGTCGCCATTCCTGATTTGGGCTTAAGCGCAATAATCCATCTGATTCCAGGTCAGTATCAACACCTGCTATATTAGTGTATGTATGATGGAGAACATTATGTTTATGATACCATAATCTTTGGCTGCCGCCGATCATATTCAAAGAATATCCTAAAACTTTATTAAGAATTCTGGATTTTGAAAAACTTCCATGCACACTATCATGCATAATATTAAAACCAATCAAAACATACGCTTGTGCAAATAAAAAAGCCCAGACTAAGACCATTTGCCAGCTTTCCGCATAGAAGAGCAGGGAGATATAGGAAGTTGTAGCTAGCCCAAGAATAAATAGGGTTTTGATTAAAATGCGCCAACCACCTGTTTTTGAAAGGTTATTATTTTTAAAATAATCATCAACCCTCATTTTCAGTTCTTTGTGAAAACCAAGCTTTTTTGTAAAGCTTATCCGTGCTAATGCCATAGTACTCCTTAACATATTTATATTTCAAAATTTATAGATTCTAAACTGTTTTAATAACCTGCCTGAAATGAAAACCATGCACAGCCAGTGTCATGGCTAATGTGAATTTGTGTGGATAGCGGAAAAGAGAAAGAAAGAAAAGCTTCCAATAATACAAGTTTCCTTTTTCATAAATTCCTAACATCCAAATAGATTTAAATAAGGCTTTAACGCTCTGCCATGAAATCATCCCTATTTTATTTATTTGCGGTTGATATTCCTTTAAAAATAACTTCAATCTTTCATAATATTCTTTTGGGTGATATATGGTTTCCAGTACTTTTTTATAGCCATCAGTCAGTTTTTGGACATTCATTCTTGGTATAAAATTTAGCGACCCGTCCATATTGTCGCCACTCATCATATGCAACAGTCTATTTTCCTTTTTTAGCCTTTGAAATAGTCGCGTGCCTGTTGGCGCGTTTAATAAGCCAATCATAGCGGTGACAATTCCACTATTACGAATAAAATTAATTTGCTGCTCAAAAATATCGTCAGGGTCATTATCGAAACCAATAATAAAACCGCCGGAGACTCTTAATCCAGATGCGTGTATTTTATTTACTGAATGGATCATATCTCGTTTCAGATTTTGAGATTTTCCACATTCCAGCAAGCTTTCCGAATTGGGCGACTCAATACCAACAAAAGTATGATCAAATCCTGCTCTGGCCATTAATTTCATCAATTCTGTATCATCAGCAAGATTAATGGAAACCTCTGTCCCAAAAGTGAAAGGATATTTATGTGCCATGGACCAATTAATAATAGCTGGCAAAAGCTCTTCTTTAATTTTCTTTTTATTACCAATAAAATTATCATCAACAACAAAAACACCACTTCGCCAGCCGCTGGCATAGAGTGTTTCCAGCTCATGAATAAATTGCTGAACACTTTTTGTGCGTGGTTTACGGCCGTTCAATATTGTAATACTGCAAAATTCACAATCATAAGGGCAGCCGCGAGAATATTGAATACTCATATTGGTGTATTTTTTCGCCTCCAGTAAATGCCATAAGGGGGTCGGCGTCTGTGAAATATCGGGATACAAACTGCTTGAGTAAACAGGCTTGGGAGAAGCTTCCTGTAAATCATTTAGAAATTGAGGGAGCGTAATTTCTGCTTCATTAAGGATAAAATGACTGATACCTGAAAATTCCTTGTAATTGCTTGTTACCATAGGACCCCCGGCAACAACAGGTGTATTTAATACATTTGCTCGCGCTACAATTTCTTCAAAAGACCTTCTTTGAATATTCATCCCCGTTAGAAAAAGGTAATCTGCCCATAAAATATGATCATCTTTCAATTCAGAAACGTTTGTATCAATAAGTTTTTTAGACCACTGTTGAGGCAGCATCGCAGCAACAGTTATTAAATTTAATGGGGGTTCTGTTGATCTTTTGGAAACAAATTTTACAGCAAAACGAAATGACCAAAAAGTGGCGGGGGTTTGGGGATTAACGAGCAATATATTCATAATTACCACAACTTTATATTTACTTTACACACTATTTAAAGTATACTTAAAGCAAAGAGGCCCATTTGTAAAAGTTATGTAAAAGTTTTTTATGTCTTTAGAAAAGAGTTCTGTTATGGTGTTATTGGTTATATTTACTCATATTAAAAAGTGAAAGTAAAGAGTGTTTGATTTTAAACTAAAAAGACCAGGACCAACTTTTTATCACGTTCTGATTTTTATCATTTCGCAGTTCGCATGGTTCTTATTAGTAGGATTATGGATCTATTGGTATGTTTCCAACTATCTTTTGCTTGATAAAATGGGTGAAAAACTTGATTTAGAAACTCTGCCTGATGATATAAATTTGTTAGCTCTTGTTGGTGGTCTGATACTTTTGGTACTTTTATCGGTCGGAATGTCCTGGATTTTTGTTTACCTGAATAAACAGTTAAATATAACCCACCTTTATGATAATTTTATATCTAACATAACTCATGAACTTAAGTCACCACTTTCATCTTTTCAATTGTATGTAGAGACATTGCGCAAAAGAGATGTTTCCCGCCAAAAACAACTGGAATTTTTAAAAATGATGCAACAAGACACGGATCGCCTGGATAATTTAATAAATTCCATTTTGTACTTATCTGCTCTTGAAAATAAAAAACTTATAAAGACGGTGCATCGTGACTATAATATTTTTAACAGCGATACGCTTATTTTGAATATAGTTTCAGAATTACAAAAGGAATTTAAACTGGATAAAAAAACAATTATGTTTAAAGGTCGGGCAGATTGTGAATGCGTTGTTGATCGGAGTTGGTTAAAAATTGTGATCAGCAATCTCATAGATAATGCACTAAAATATTCAGTAGAAAAACCAAAAATTCTAATCCGCATAAATAAGGATTCAAAGTATTTTTATATCGATGTTATTGATAATGGGATAGGAATCAAAAACAAAGATCTGAAAAAGATTTTTAATAAGTTTCAAAGGATTAATAATTCTGAAAGTCCTAATGTTAAAGGAACAGGGCTTGGCTTATTCTGGGTTAAAGAGATTGTAAAACGTCATGGCGGTAAAATTAAAATTACCAGCGCTGGGATTAATAAAGGATCTAATTTTCAAATAGCATTGCCAATTTACAAAACCTCTAAACGGCGCTATATAAAACGTTTGCTGAAACGCACCGGGAAAAGAACAGAAAGCAAAATTGAAGCATGAAAAATGCCAATATACTCCTTGCCGAGGATGAACAAACTTTGGCAAAAGGCTTAGAGTTTAATCTTAATTCTGAAGGTTACACCGTTTCTCTGGCAAGCGATGGAAAAGAAGCCTTAAAAAAGTTGGAGTCACAACAATTTGATATGGTTATTTTGGATGTGATGCTGCCATACATCAATGGATTTGAATTAGCTGAAAAGATAAGAGCTGACGATAAACAATTGCCTATTCTTTTCCTTACCGCTCTCAGCAGCATAACCGATCGTATCAAAGGCCTTGAAATAGGTGCCGATGATTACATGACTAAACCATTCCACCTTGAAGAATTACTGCTTAAAATAAAAAGAATGTTGAAGCGCAAAACATGGTATCGTGAATCTTCCGGCAAAATGCCCATCTACAGATTTGGGAAGAATGAAATTAACTTTGAAAGTCTTAAAGGAGGAAGAGCCGGAAAAGAAATACAGCTTACCCTGTATGAAGCGATGCTGCTTAAGTACCTTATTGAACATAAAGGAATAGCTGTTTCACGCAAGGAATTACTTGATAAGGTTTGGAATGTCAATTCTGAAATTGAAACACGAACAGTTGACAATTTTATTGTCCGTCTACGTAAATATTTTGAGGAAGATCCTGATAATCCCGTTCACATAAAAAGTGTGCGTGGAGTAGGATATATTTTTTCTTAATGATCAGTAGTCTAAAAACCTATGCAAAATAATTTCGAAATACTTCAAATGATTTAAGAGTATATTATTTAAAACAAACTCTTAGGAATAATTTATGGATTTAAACCTGGCAATATTAATAGACGGCGACAATATCCCTTCTGCGAATGTTAAAGAAATGATGGAAGAAATAGCCAAATATGGCATCACGCGGAACGGCGCATCGTACTTACCGGCAGGCGCAGTACCGCGCTGGCCGGAGACGTTGCGACCACCGTGCTCCGTCTGCTGGAAGTAATAGGTAAATGTCGCGTCGATCGAATCGGTCGGCGCCCAGCGAGCGGCAAGACGTCCCGAGAGAGCTTCCTCGGTATTGGCGTCTTCGATCGGGGCGAAGTTGGCGGCTCGTTCCGCAGAATCGGCGAAGTCCGGATCCGGCTCCGAGACGCCCGGTTGCTGCACGACGAACGGGTAGTCGATGAAGCCCTTGTCGTCGAGCCTGTCGATGGAACCGCGAATCGCAAACTGGTCCGAAACCGGCATATTGAACGTAAAGCCGATGTCAGAGCTGACTCCGTCGCCCTCCGAGTAGGAGTAAGCGTCAACACGGGCTTCAAAGATCGTGCCGTCGAAGTCCGGTTTCTTCGGAATGTACCGAATAGCGCCACCCATCGTGCCGGCGCCGTACAGTGTGCCCTGCGGACCGAGCAGCACTTCCACGCGCTCGAGATCGTTGAGCCTGCAGGTCAACGTATAGCGGGATCTCGCCGACGTAGGTTGCGACGGTGCCGCCGCCGTTCTCCTGGCCGAATGGGTTAGCGATGGACTCGGCGTTGAGGCCGCGAACGACAATTCGGTTGCCGTCTCGACCACCCTGGTCGACCACGTTGATGCCCGGCACGTAGGACGCCAGTTCCGACAAATCGTCGAAGCCCTGCTGTTCTATTTGTGTGCCGCCGACGGCAGAGATGTTCACCGGGATGTCCTGCACAGACTCCGCGCGGCGTGTCGCCGTGACGACGATCTCTTCAATTTCGGCGTATGCCGGCATCGCAACACCGGCGCTCGCCACCGCTACCCCCAGGGAGACGGCGGTTCTCCGGAAGTTGATCGTTGGCCGTTTGCAGCGCCCGCTGCGACGTTTACTCGTTCTCATGGTGATGCCCCCGCTTACTGGTTCGTCGTTTTTGGATTGGATGCCGTCTATTTACCACATCTTCCCGCGATCGGCGACCTGGTTGAGATTCAGTTACCGGTGAAACCTGTCGCCTATTGAGGCCTCCATCGCGAACACTGACAATAGCGCCGATGGACAAGGCACTTCGAAAGGGCTTGGCCGGCCTCACAGCCCGGCGTTACGAGAGCGTGCACAGGGACGCAATCGAGCGTATCCACAGCGATGTAGACGACCCCATCCCGTATTACCTGTTGGGCCGGATCGCCCTCGAACACCAGAATTTCGCCAAGTCCGGCGAGCTGTTCGAGAAAGCCCGCTCGCTTGAACCCGGTAACCCGCTCTACGTCGCGGGTCATGCCGAGCACCTCGTCACGATAGGGCAACAGCTCGAAGCGCTGCGCCTTGCCGACGAGGCGGCGAGCCTCGACATCAACGATGCATTCACGGCCGATACGATCGGCGTCATCTATTCCCGTACCGGGTTTCACGAGAAGGCCGTCCCGCTGTTTGAACGAGCCGTTGAACTCGACCCGGCTCCGGCCAACTTTCATTACAATCTTGGTGTCTCGCTACAATTTTCCGGTCAATTCGAGCGCGCCGAGTCGGCTTACAAAGCATCGATTGAGCGACAACCGGATTCCTATCGCGCCTACTCGGCCCTGGTGAGCCTCTCCC
Organism: Calditrichota bacterium; assembly: GCA_963723365.1. GTDB lineage: Bacteria > Calditrichota > Calditrichia > Calditrichales > J004 > CAVRRG01. Next base: position 43,784 of record CAVRRG010000069.1, read on the forward strand.
GTCAGACCCCGGAGAAGAACTACCTCGAAAAGCTCGAGGCGCTGTTCGAGGAACATAAGAAAAACCCGGACAAAGCGCTGCATATCGGACACGCGATTGCGAAAACGCGTGAGGATCTCGGGCAGTACGAAGCGAGTTTCGACTGGCTGCAGCGCGCCAAGCGCGGTAAGCGGGCGGAGGTGAGTTACCAGCCCGAAAAGGATGTCGAGCTTTTCACCGCAGCAGCGGCGACAGT